>CAYOTU010000120.1:0-9672 GCA_964406905.1 uncultured Myxococcales bacterium
GGCTCCCGGCTGGGATCGGCAAGAGCCACGGTCGCAGGCTCCCGGCTGGGATCGGTAAGAGCCACATTCGTAGGCTCCCGGCTGGGACTGTGTTCAGTCGAGACGCGAGCTTGCCGAGCATCTTCGGTTCCCAAACCGCTCGCCGACTCCTGCCGGTATTCGCTTATCCACCAAGCTCCCAACACGGCGGCGACCACGGCCAAACCGAGGAGCCCCGCCTTTGCTGCCACGCGCTTCTCCCGACGTGGAGGCAGTACCTCCTGCGCCGCAGGCGCGTGCCTGATCTGTTTTAGATCGAGGTTTGAGAGAGGTGTGGCGGAGAGGGTCGGCGGGGAGATCGGGACCTCCGCCACATCCGCGGCAGCGGGTCGGGGCGCGGCCTCCTCTGTGAGGTCGTTAAACTTGTCGAGGTAGACAATGACCTCTGTCGCAGAGGCCGGCCGCCGCGCCGGATCCTTGTGGAGAAGGCGCCGCAGGAGGTCTGCAAGCTCGTCGGGCAGGTTCGCCCGGACCACAGCCGGCAGGGCAGGCGGCGCCTCATGGATGTGTTTCAACACAAGGCTCACGGGATCGTCCCCCGCGAAGGGCGGCGCGCCCGTGAGCATCTCGAAGAGGACCACCCCTGCTGAATAGAGATCCGTAGCGGGGCTCACCGGGACGCCGAGCCCCTGCTCCGGCGCCAGGTACTGGGGCGTCCCGCAAACAAAACCCGAACGGGTGAGGGTCTGCTTGATCTGGTCCGACCGCCGGAACTTCGCTATGCCGAAATCCAGGACCTTCACGAAGTCCTCGTTACGGTTAACCTTCGTCAGGAAGATGTTCTCCGGCTTGAGATCTCGATGGATGATCCCGTTGTCATGAGCCTCCTCGAGGGATTCGAGGAGCTGCCGAAAGACCCGGCGTGCACGGGCGGGAGAGAAGGGGCCGTCCTCCTCGATGCACCGCGCCAGGGTACGGCCCGAAAGGAACTCCATCGCCAGGAACAGCTCCCCGCGATCGCTGGTCCCGAAATCGAACATATGGATCGTGTGGGGATGCTGGAGCTTACTCGCTGCCTCGGCCTCCCTTTCAAAGCGCTGCACGTTCTCGGGGTCAGCGGCCATCTCCGCAGGAATGATCTTGAGCGCGACTACCTTGTTCATGGTCACGTGGACAGCGCGGAAGACGCGCCCCATCCCGCCCTTGCCGATGAGCTTTTCTATGCGGTAGCGGCCAGCAAACACCTGACCGATGAGATCTACCCTCTGCGACACGTTGCTGTCCTCCTTGCGGACCTTTTATCACTTCCGGATCCAGGCTGTCCAGGGAACTGACCTCGGAGGCATCCGCGCTGTAGAGGTTTTCAGGCAAACCGTCCGCCGCAAAATAAGTCAGGCATTCGGCCGCCGCTGCATCCGCTCTCGCGGCGTTGAGCAACCTTGAAATACTGGTAGTATGGCGCATAGTCCACGAACACTTTTCGCCCCTTGACGGGGTGCCGAGGTTACAGAAGAAAATCGACTGACGGGTAGCGATCCTAGAGTTGTACTGCTTCCACGGAGACCACTTCCGGGATCTCTTCCTTCATCTTCCGCTCGATCCCATTCTTGAGGGTGTACATCGCGCCGGGGCAGCCGGCGCAAGCGCCCTTGAGCTTGATCTTCACGACCTTGTCGTCGGTCAGTTCCACAAACTCCAGGTCCCCGCCGTCCATCTGCAGGTACGGCCGCAGGGTCTCAAGTACGGCTTTGACTTTCTCTTCCATCGTGTTCCTCCGGTTCGAGTGCGGCCCCCAAGGGACGCGTTGCTGGCATGAGACGGCACATCCTTATGGAAACGGCCGGGGTTTTCAAGTACTCAATAGATAAGATAGACATCCCGCATTTGCGGGACAAGGAGGTCATCCTGCGATACTGCACCCTGATCCTGCTGCTGATGGAGATCGCCCTGTCCGGTGGCTGCACAGAGGTAAACCCCGAGCCAGGCCCAACGCCGACCATGCGTTCCAAGCCCTCGCCTCCTGCGGACGCGCTGATCACGCCCCATCGGGGTCCTGCGCCGGCTCGGGCTACGCGCGGGCTGCGCGCTGTCTCTCCCTCAACGGGTGAACCCGTCGAGGTCCACCGTTCGCGGTGATTTCATTCCGGGTGGCGCAAACACCCCTCAGGCCCTGCGGGCCAGCTCCCCCGTCGGGGAGCGTCAGTTTTTTGTCGGTTAACCCCTCCCGGCCTGCGGCCGCACTCGTCGCACAGCTCCTCGCCTTGCGTCAGGCCGAACGCTCCACTGGAGCGTTCTACCGGCTACGCCGGTGCCTTCCTCACCTCCAGGGAGGGAAGATGTCGGAATTTCCGTTGCCGAATCTAACCTCGGTCGGGACCGCTGACTGTGGTTCGCAGGTTCCACCGACCATAGCGTTCAGCGCTCCTTCCTTACTCTTCCCTCCCCTGCGGGGGAGGCGCCGAAGGCGGGAGGGGGGGAGCCGACACAAACCCCGAACCTTCCCCTCGGGGAAGGTGGCCCGGGCGGGCAAAGCTCGCCTGGGACGGAAGGGATAGAATCTCGAGCAGAGAGCTTTCAACCGGCTGCAGTTGGGGCCCTGAGTTCGCTATGCTTTCATTCCGGGCGGGCAAAGCTCGCCCGGGACGGAAGGGAGTAAACCCTGGCAGAGCTTCCATTTCCACTCCCAGCTACTTCCTCAAATGGCCTCCCGTTCGAATAACTTCAACGGAGGTACAATCAATGGATATCAACCTGAGAGAGCAAGCCAAGCGACTCCGTCGCAACCCTACCACAGCGGAGCGCTTCTTATGGGAGCGGCTCCGAGCGAAACGATTGTCCGGGTACAAGTTCCGACGCCAGTCCGTGATCGGTCCCTATATCGTCGACTTTGTCTGCCTTCGTCAAAAACTCGTCATAGAGTTGGACGGCAGCCAACACGACTTCTCTCGTGACCACGACGGACGTCGATCCGCGTGGCTGGAACGGCAGGGGTTCCGGGTGGTGCGCTTCTGGAATCAGGATGTCGAAACGCGCACGGACGATGTCGTGCGTGTGATCCTGACGCACCTGGCGGGGCAAAGGACGAAGACAGACATCGATGTGGAGATTCAGGCAGCGGAGATTCGCTAGAAAGTTCAGTCGTCGTAGTGGCAGGGAGGATAGAATTCCTGTGGATCGCAGGTGCCAACGACCAGGAAACTCCAGGCCTCGTCGCTCCCTTCGCTTCCGTCGTACTCGGGGAAGCTGTCGTCGTACCCGAAATAGCAGCAACCGCAGTAGGTCTCGTTGTCCATCCCACGCACAGTCGAGGCACTCATGCAGTTGCAATACTCGGTGTAGTCGGCGTTGTTGCCCTTCTCCGCGAGACAATTACAGAAGACCTCGTCCCCCTGGCAGGCAACGTCCTCGGAAGCATCCCCGACATCAGGAATATCCTCCCCGATCACCGTATCCTCATCGCCGCCCGATGTGGTGTCCTCCGGCTCCTCAATGATCGGAACGGCGCCCCCCAAGGTCAACCAGACCGTCCCCGGCCCGGTGGCTCCCTGGCTGATGGGCTCGGGGTTGATGTCGTCGATGCTCCGGTCGCAACCAGCGAACGCCAACGCTGCAATGGCCAGGGCTGTCGCTGCCAGGATGGTAATAAGTCGGGTCTTCATCTTGTCCCCCGCGCGCAGGTACAAATCTTCTGAACAGAGTTTAGGCTGTCACTTGAGGTGCGTCAAAAATTGAGTACGGCGGGTGCGCAAGATGGGGCGAGGATCCTCCCAAGGAGACGCCGACCCCGATGGAGGCGTGACATGACTGTCCCGATGGGGATATCCAGGCGGCCCGCTGCCTCCCGGTAGGAGAGGTCTGAGAGATCGCACAACTCAATGCAGCGCCGGAAGTTCGGCGGTATCTCCCGCAGCGCTGCCCAGATCTGCTCCACGAGGAAATAGTCCGGGTTCGGCTCATGCTTGCCGCTACGGATTACCTGGAAGTAGCGGAACTCGTCCAGGAGCTTGACGCTGGTGCGGACCTTGCGCCTGGTGTTGAGAAAGGTGTTTCGCAGAATCCGCGCCAACCAGGGCCCCGGCTCTGTCCCTGATCGGAACTGATCCAGGTTCTGGAGCGCCTTTACCATGGTCTCCTGAAGAAGGTCCTCGGCCTCTGTCATGTCACGACACAGGTTCAAGGCTTGGCGGCGCAGGCGGGGAATGCAACGGACCACTGCCCGGATCAGGGCCTCCCGATCCTGTTCGCTGCGCGGGGGCGAGCCGAAAGGCAGCACCTGGCCCGGCCGCTTGATCTCATCCTGCTTTGTGTTTTTGGAAGTCATCTGCTTTCGAGCCTCCGACCAGTAGTAGGGAACCATGGATTGCGTTCTTTGGACCGGCTCTCTCTACGGGTGAGGTCTCTGATGGTTCTCAACTCCGATTTTTTTGTCCTCTGCCTGCCGGGACTAGACTCAAGGAGCCCGTCCGTGGAAAGGGAGGTGTCCGTGTTTCGTTTCCTGCTTCTGCTGGTCCTGCTCGGCACCGTGGCCTGGTGCATCGTCGTCGCTCCGTCTCGGGAGCCAGATCTCGGCGTACCCCCGGCCCCGTCCCTGTCCGAACCGATCACGGACTCCCTCGATGAGGGACTCCGTCGCACCGGAGTTCGAGTTAAAGAACGGGCCATCTACGGGTTGAAGCAGACCGGTCACCGCCTTGAGGAGGCTGGCTCCGAGGCCAATGAGTGGCTCTTGAAAAAAACCGACGACGCGGTCGATGTCGTCTACGATCTCAAGCGTAAAGCTCAGAAAGCTCAGTCCAGGTAGGGGACCAGGGTCCCGAGACAAGGAGCAACGACGTCTGGTCGGTGCGGCGATTTGTCGACCATTCCCCTGTCAGACTCCCCCGACAGGACCAGGATCGACAGGACCCCCGCAGCGTTCCCTGACGCTATGTCGGTGTATAGGCGGTCCCCGACCATCGCTGTCTCCCCGGTCGAGACCCCGCGCAGGGCCATCGCACCGCGCAGGAAGTCCGGGTTGGGCTTGCCGATAATCCGATCCGGCCTGCGCCCGGTGGAGGCCTCGATAGCAGCCATGAACGAGCCAGCGTCGGGAATCGGCCCGTCAGGAGTGGGACAGTTGACGTCGGGATTCGTCGCAACAAAGGGGAGCCCGCGTCGCAAAAGGGTGCACCCGGTCATCAGCTTCTCGTAGGTCAAGGTCCGGTCAAAACCGAGCACCACCATCTCGGGATCTGTCGCGGTAAGCGACAGCCCCGCCCGACGAAACTCCTCCTCCAGGGAGGGCGTGCCCAGGAGGTAGACCCGCCGGACCCCCTCCCCGGCCAGGATCTGCGCGGTGGCCGCACCCGAGGTCAGGATATCCGCAGCGGGAACCTCCACTCCCATGGCCGCGAAGCGAGCCGCGTAGCTGGAAGCGTCGCCGCTGGAGTTGTTGGTCAGGAACAGGACCCCGCAGCCCGTCTCCCGTGTGCGTGCCAGAAAACGGTCCGACTCAGGGATCAGGTTGGACCCGATGGAAAAGGTCCCGTCCATGTCCAACAGGAAAAGACGGACGCCGCGCAGGCGCTCCTCTGCGCGTTCACTCGGGAACTCAATGTTATGGGTTGATTGCATGGGAGCAACCTAGCACAGACGGCTTGGTGATTGAAGCCCGCCAGCGACCCTGGTATACCCGAGTCACATGGTTGATCATGATATGATACCGGCGAGGTAGAAGAGATGACGGACAAGCTTAAGTTCAACGTGGCTGATCGGCCCATACAGATCCACCGCGACTTCCCCGTGGAGGAGTTCTCGAAGCCCCGGCTGAACGCGTTCAATGAGCGCCACCGGGAGGTGCTGAGACGCTACGGCCTGCGGGCCTCCTCCATCCGCCGTTCGGCCATCGTCCAGCAGACCAACGGCCGCTCCAACCTAGGCGTGTTCCGGAACAAACAGCTCTACCAGAGCGTGCTCCTCGCAGGGGCCATCCCCGCTATTGCGGTGGCCCTAACCGGACGGGGCGCTTTCGCTGCCCTTCCCCCGGAGGAGCAGACCAAGGAGCGCAAGGACTACTTCAAGCGGGCCAACGACCGCGTCGCAGCCCAGGCCATGGGTGAGACCTTCCAGCACAGCCTCGACGCAATGCAAACAGGTGAGGACGTGCTGATCTCGACCGCCATTACCGAAGGAGTCCGAGCAAAGCCCGGCTACGAGGCCGGCGGCAACCCGACCATCGCAGTGGGCGCGACCTTTGGAAAATCCGACATCCGCGCCCGCTACGGGCGCCCCATGCCACGGGACGTAACCCTCCTGTCCATGGGCAATGACGTCATCGATGGCACCACGAAGTCTGTCATGGGCCAGCACAGCTCCCTAACGTCGGTCTTCCTGAGCGAGTCCGGGGTCAAACGCCACCTCCCGGACATCTACGTCCAGCGCTGGGCAGCGGGTGTTCCCTTCCCCGAGTTCAACCCCCGGGACCTCAGCACTGAGGACGTGGCGCATCTCTTCGCTGACGCGTATGGGATGACGGACATCAGGGAGCTCTCAGCGTTCTTCATCGACCGGCCGCGGCATCTGCCAGCGATCGAGGCCCTCAACCGCATCGGCGTGTCCACGCCTATGGACCAGGACGGGGATCTCTTGCCGGGGATCCTCATGGGCGTCGACGGCATCTCCTTCCCTGACGGACCGGCCCTCAACTCGATGATCGGGGAAATCGGCGGCTCCGCTGAGTGGGCTGTGGGCGTCCTGCCCCTGGTCTGGCGCGGCGGCAACGCGCTGGGGATGCTCACCAGCCAGCACAACCTCACACGCAAGGATTTGAGCCCGGAGGGGCTGTGGGCCGAGCGCTTCCACTACACCGAGGACGAGCTCCTGATGATCCAGGATGCGCGCTTCGAACTGAAGCCCTGGTTCACCATAGAGGACATCATGGAGGACCCCTTCGCTGGTGGCGTGTCCGCGTTCGGGGCCATCACCGACAGCATATATCTGCCCTCGATGAAGGGGGTCCGGGTGGACGCGGCGACCGACAAGATACACACCTCGGTGCTCACCGTGAACTCCCTGGGCCTGACCGACCTGTGGGATCTGGTCTTCGACGCGCCCCGCGGCTGCGACGCGGTGCGCGAAGCCATGCGCAGCCCCAAGGACAGGCTCCGCGGGCTCGGGGCTGCGGAGATGGAGAAGGCTATCGGAGCAATTAACGAGGACCACATTGGCCGCGAGGCCTTCCGCATCTTCTTCGGCAACGAGTACTACAACGCGCTCGCTCACTCCGCGGGGCAGGTGATGATCCTGGACCGGACAATCCAGTCACTGATCGACCGCGGTGCGCTGGAGCCCGCGGACATCGCGATCATCGCGGCTGCAAAAGCCATCCTCCCCGAGTGGTTCATCTAGAGGCGTCGTAAAACCTGCTATTCCTGTTGCGCTCCGCTCCGCGCTCCGCTAACTTCCGCTCGAACCTGGACCCCTGACCTCAACCGGAGGAACCCATGTCTCACTCTCACCCGACGCCCGAGGCCTCGCCAGAGCTGATGAAGAGATGCGCCGACACGATCCGAATGCTCTCGTCTGAGGCGATCGAGCGGGCCAACTCTGGACATCCCGGCGCGCCCATGGGCATGGCCGATCTGGCGACAGTGCTGTGGACCCGGTACCTGCGCCATGATCCCAGGGATCCGGAGTGGATGGACCGGGACCGGCTGGTCCTCTCCGCTGGCCACGCTTCCATGCTGCTGTACTCCCTCCTCCACCTGGGAGGCTTCGAGGTGTCCATGGATGACATCAAGGCCTTTCGCCAGTGGGGCAGCCCCACCGCAGGCCACCCTGAGTACGGACACCTCCCCGGCATCGAGGTCACAACGGGCCCACTGGGGCAGGGCTTCGCACACGCTGTGGGTATGGCCATCGCCAGGGAGCGTCTCCACCAGAACATGACCGGCTCCGACTTCAATCCGATCTCCCACCGGGTCTTCACCCTCATGGGCGACGGCTGCATGATGGAGGGCGTGACCCAGGAAGCAGCGTCCCTGGCCGGACATCTGGGTCTCGGGAGCCTGGTGGCGATCTACGACGACAACCGGATCACCATCGACGGCCCCACTTCCCTGGCCTTCTCCGACGACACCGCTGCCCGGTTCCAGGCCCTGGGCTGGCACACCGTCACTTGCGACGGCCACGCGCCCGAAGACGTCGCCCGTGCCCTGGACGAGTCCCTCGCCGTGACGGACCGGCCGTCCCTGATCCTGGCCCGAACGACCATCGGCCAGGGCGCGCCCAACAAATGCGACGATTCCGGTATCCACGGTTCCCCTCTCGGCACGGACGAGCTGGCAGCGACACGAGCTGCCCTGGGCTGGGATTTACCCCCCTTCGAGGTCCCCGAGGACGTGACAGCCCACTTCGCTGCCTGTGCTGCCGCGAAGCACGCGGACCGGACCGACTGGGACGCGGCCATGACCGCGTGGCGACAGAACCAGGAGATGGCCCGACTCTGGGATGCGTACACCCTCCAGCCGGAACCCGAGGATCTGCGGGACGCGCTCATTGCCTCCGTGGCCGACACGCAGGGCGCCACCCGCCAACTATCGAAGAAGGTCCTCCAGGTCGCCACATCGAAGATGAGCTGGATCATGGGCGGGAGCGCTGACCTGGCTCCGTCCAACGGCACGTTGTTCGCTGGCGGCGTGTTCGGGGATCCGGAGGCACCGGCCCCGAACGCGGGGTCCTACCTCCACTACGGCATCCGGGAGCACGCTATGGGCGCCATCGCCAACGGCCTGACCCTCCACGGCTCGGCCCGGGGCTTCACCGCTACATTCCTCGTGTTCGCAGACTACATGCGACCGCCCATGCGCCTGGCCGCACTCATGGGGATCCCGACGATCTTCATCTTTACCCACGACAGCATCTTCCTGGGAGAAGACGGCCCGACACACCAGCCCGTGGAACAGTTGGCCTCCCTGCGGGTGATCCCCGGCATGGAGGTCTTCCGCCCAGCGGACAACGTGGAAACGGCCATGTCCTGGTACCGGGCCCTTCAGCGAGAGGACGGCCCTGTTGTCCTGAACTTCACCCGCCAGGGGGTCCCGAACCTGGACCGCGCCGACGGCTGGGATCCGGACGAGGTCCTGCGGGGCGGCTACGTCGTCCATGGCCGGGACCAGAACGCGCCGGACCTTGTGCTCATCGCCACGGGCTCCGAGGTCTCCCTGGCCATCGACGCAGCACACCTCCTCGAGACCGACGGCCAGAAGGTCCGCGTCGTCAGCATGCCCTGCCAGGAACTCTTCGATCAGCAGGACGCTGCCTGGCGGGACGCTGTGATCCCACCCGGCCATCCGCGCCGGATCTCCATCGAGGCCGGAGCCACCCAGGGCTGGCATCGCTACCTGGGTAACGCTGGCCTCTGCATCGGCATCGACCGCTTCGGAGCGTCCGCACCAGCGAAGGTCCTGGCCGAAAAATTCGGCTTCACCGCACCGCAGGTCGCTGCCAGGATCAAAGGTCACTTCGGACTGTAACACGTCTCGCTCCCCGAACGATCCTTCCGTGCTACTTCCAGTAGCCGTAGTCTTTGAGGATCCCGCGGGTCGTCGGATCCACGATTTGCTCCTTCTCGAAGCTGCCCTCGAAGAATGCCTCGTCACCCCCCGCACTGTGCGCTCGCTGGCCGGTGCGCCATACATAGACACCCAGGTCCTC
>CAYOTU010000121.1:0-8484 GCA_964406905.1 uncultured Myxococcales bacterium
CCTGGCGCGATTCGACGATCGCGTGGAGATGTGTCGCCGGGCCTTCGAGATCTTCGGGGAACGCGTGGAGGTGACTGATCTTGAGTCGCGGCTCTCCGCACCCAACTACACGGTGAACACCCTGAGGGCCATCCGGTGCGAGCGCGCGGACGCTGAACTTCGCCTGATCCTGGGGACCGATCTAAAGGGCGAAGTTGCGCGCTGGAAGGACTTCGATGAGGTCGTCGCGCTGGCGCCACCCATCTGGATCGGACGTGAGGGGCAAGACGCGTCCGGGGAGACGATCTTTCCGTTCCGTCTGCCCGACGTGTCCAGCACAGAGCTCCGCCGGCGTCTGGCCACGGGGGACGCGCCGGAAGGCCTGATTCCCGCGCTGGTCCTCGAATATATCCGCGCCAGAGGCCTGTACGCGGGGTCAATCGCACGACGGAGGGTGCTGGTCATGGGACTCGGCAAGGTCGGGACCGTGCTGTCCCGATGGCTGGCCGCGTCCGGCGCTTCAGTTCAGGGCTGGGATCCCAAAACATCGCAGGCTAAGCTGAGGGATGTGGGTACATTGGATCTGGTGGTGGTGGCCGCGCCGGAAGCGGCCCTCGGGGACGCGGCTGCTACAATCCGGAGGTTCGGGATCCCGGAGTCAGTTCCCGCTGTCCACTGCTCCGGCGTCGCGCCTGTCAGCGCGTTGGCCGACGGGGCTCGTCCCGTGGGCAGGATGCATCCGGTCTTCCCTTTCGCTACGCCAAACCTCCCCCCCAAGGATCTGGACGGTATCCACCTGGTTCTGGAAGGTGACCCTCCTGCGATCGAGGCAGCGTCAGCGATGATCTGGGACGCAGGCGGGGTCCCCGTGCCTGTCGAGGGCCTGGATGCACCCCGTTACCACGCAGCCTGCGTCATGGCCTCGAACTTCCTTGCAGCGCTGGGCATGGTAGCGGAGGATCTGGCAGTGACCGCTGGCCTGCCGTCGGATCAGGCAGCGGCCGCGCTGATGCCGCTTATGGAGGCTAGCCTTCATAACGGCGCGCTCCTGGGTTTCCGAGGCAGCCTCACCGGCCCCGCGGCCCGAGGTGACAGGGCCACAGTGGAATCGCATCTCGCCGCGTTGGCCACGGCGCGGCCTGAGGTGCTGGAATTCTACCGCGCGGCAAACGCAATCCTCAACGAATGGATTCGTTGCCCCGACGCGTTCGGGGTTGACGATTAGGATCGGAACGGATAGGAGTCGATCGACGTCCGAATCGCCTCGCTTTGCGGGGGAGGGAAAGATGGCGAAAAAGAAGGTCACAGAGATCCTTATCGATCTGCGTCGGTGTAAAGGCTGCGATATCTGCGTGGCGTTCTGCCCGACCAAGGTCCTGGCGCTCCGGGAGGAGAAGGCCGTGGTCGTGGACCTGCCCGCGTGTATAGGCTGCGGCCTCTGCGAGGTCCGCTGCCCTGACTTCGCGATTGAGCTGGTGTACGCGGCTGACAAGGGGGCTGACAATGGGTGATCCTGTCAAGACCCGGGGGCCACGCCTTATGACCGGCAACGAGGCCGTCGCTGAGGCGGCCATGGACGTAGGGATGCGGTTCTTCGCCGGCTATCCCATCACGCCCTCCACGGAGATCGCTGAGCATCTGGCGGCGCGGCTGCCCATGGTGGGTGGCGTGTTTATCCAGATGGAAGACGAGATCGCTGCGGCCAGCTCGCTCATCGGCGCGTCCCTTACAGGCGCGAAGGTGATGACCGCGACCAGCGGCCCCGGCTTTTCCCTCAAGCAGGAGGCCATCGGCTACGCGTGCGCGGCGGAGATTCCGTCCGTCTTCGTCAACGTCATGCGCGGCGGACCCAGCACGGGCCTGCCGACCCTGCCAGCACAGGGGGACATGATGCAGGCTCGGTGGGGGACCCACGGGGACCACTCCATCGTGGTGCTCTACCCGTCCAGCGTCCAGGAGGCCTACCTCCTGACTATCAAGGCCTTCAACATCGCCGAGGCCTTGCGAACCCCTGTGATCCTCCTGCTCGATGAGATCATAGGGCACGTGACCGAGAAGGTCCGGCTGCCCTTTGTCGAGGATCTGGAGATCATTGATCGTAAGAAGCCGGACAAGCCCCCCGAGGACTACCTTCCCTACGAGTACACCGATGACCTGGTGCCGCCCCTGGCGCCCTTTGGAACCGGGTATCGATTCCACGTAACGGGGCTGCTCCACCAGGAGTCGGGGTTCCCGTCCAATGACCCCGCTGTGGCGGCGCGGCTTCTCCACCGTCTACGGGACAAGATCGAGGTCGCGCATCGGGATATCGTCGATGACTGGGACGAGGAGCATACAGACGACGCTGAGATCCTGGTTTACGCGTACGGCGCGGTGGCCCGTAGCGCCAGGTCGGCGGTGAAGCGGGCTCGGGACGAGGGACGACGCTGGGGTCTCTTCCGCCCTCGAACCATATGGCCTTTCGTTGGCGCGCCGCTCAGGCCCCTCGCTGAGCAGGTAAACCGGATCGTCGTGGCGGAGATGAATCTGGGACAGATGGTCGGCGAGGTAGAGCGGGCCGTAGCCGGGCGTTGTGACGTGCAGCTCTTCAGTAAGGTCGGTGGTGAGCCGATTCACCCTGACGAGTTGTACGACTTCATCGCAGGGGGTGAATGATGGGCTCGGTGGATTCATACCTGAGGCTGGGCCATATCCCACACATCTGGTGTCCCGGCTGCGGCAACGGCATCGCCCTGGGTGCGACCCTGCGGGCCATCGACGACCTGGGCTGGGACATGGACAAGGTCGTGATGGTCTCGGGCATCGGCTGCTCCAGCAGGGCCACGGGCTACGTGGACGCATGCACCCTTCACACCACTCACGGACGGGCGATCCCGTTCGCCACGGGGATCAAGATGGTACGCCCGGATCTGAAGGTAGTGGTGACCACCGGTGACGGCGACGCGGCCGCTATCGGGGGCAACCACCTGATCCATGCGGCCCGAAGGAACATGGATCTCACGGTGATCCTGTACAACAACCATATCTACGGGATGACCGGGGGCCAGTGCTCCCCGGCCACGCCCTGGGGCGATTGGGCCACCACCGCGCCCTACGGGAACGTGGATCACGCGTTCGACATCTCAGCGATGGTTGCGGCCGCTGGGGCCGCGTTCGTGGCCCGCCAGACCGTCTACCATGCGCTCCCGCTACAGAAGTTGATCCGTCAGGCCCTGGAGCACAGCGGGTTCTCAATGGTCGAGGCCATGACCCCATGCCCGACCGCGTATGGACGTAAGAACAAGATGAAGACAGCGGTCGCCATGATGGAGGACCTGAAGAAGCGGGCCGTGTCCATCAAGTCCATCGATTCGGCGAACCCGCCGACCATGGACGATGCGATCCTGACCGGGATTATTGCGGATCGTAATAAGCCGGAGTACGCTGCCGAGTACATGGGGCTGATCGAACGCCTGAAAGCGGGAAGTGACCGATGAGCTACCGATACGAAATACGACTCAGCGGATCCGGGGGCCAGGGCCTCATTCTCATGGGCAAGGTGCTGGCCGAGGCCGCGGCGATATACGAGGATCGCAATGCGACCCAGAGCCAGTCCTACGGTCCGGAGGCTCGGGGCGGCGCCAGCAAATCCGAGGTGATCATCTCCGACGATGAGATCGATTTCCCGAAGGCCACCCAACTCGACCTGCTGCTGGCGTTTACCCAGGAGGCCTGCGACAAGTACGCAGGCGACCTTAAGCCTGGGGGTACCCTGGTGGTGGACTCGCAGTTCGTCAAAGAGGTGCCGTCCGCTGCTTACGAGGTGGTGGGCCTGCCCATCCATGAGATAGCGGCCAAGACGGTGGGACGGTCCCTCATGGCGAACATCCTGGCCCTGGGCGTGATCACAGCCGTGTCCAACATAGTGGGCCGCGAGTCGGTGGAGTCCGCTATCCGTGCTCGGGTTCCCCGAGGCACCGAGGATTTGAATCTGAAGGCCTTCCGCGCCGGCTGGGACGTGGCGCGCGCATCCCAGGCGGGACCCGCGGGGCTCTGACGCCGCAGGGCGTACCATGGACGACACACCATTCCTTCGCCTTCGCGGCCGCCTCGACGAGTTGGGGAAGCACCATCGCCGGTTCCTGGTTTTCATAGCTCGTCACTGGCGAAACCTGGTGGACCGCCTTGAGGTTGAGGGCGTCCTGGATCAGGTGGCGCTCTGGTCCCTCTCCAGTACCGTCGAGGAGGAACTGCGGATCGTCGCAGACGCGGGGCGTAACGAGCGTGAATCACTGGACTTTATGGCCTGCTACTACGCGCTTCAGTTCCTTCAGGGCAACGTCATAGCGCTGGACAGGTTATCCCTCGATTTAGCGGACCCCGAGCAGGTCGATGCCGCTTACCGGGCCTTCCTCCGGTTCCAGGACAGGTCGTCCGACCGTCTCCACAGGGGATACATGGGCGCGCTGATGGAGCACTTCCTGGGGGATGTGGAGCATCCGGAGTACATGGTTTGTGTGGTAGGCACGCGCTACGACCAGGACGACCTGGATCTGGGAGTGATGCACCGGGGCGAGAAGGGAATCGAAGCGTTCAGGCACGCGCTCACCAGGACGATCAACGAGATGTTCCGTCACGCGGTTCAGCCTCACCTCTACATCTCCGAGCGCCTGGGTCTTGAAGGCTACTCCGCAACGGTGGAGGAGTACCGGGATCGCCTCTCCAATGAGGTCCAGGACTACGTGATGATCTCGGAGCTCCTCTCCGCACAGCCGCTAACCGGCAGTCAAGATCTCTTCAGTGTTTTCCAGGAGCGTGTGCTCGAACGTTATTATCAGCGAACGGGCCTGGGCCTGCGGTTTCACGAGGGCTACCTGCGCGGCCTCCTGGGGGACATGCAGTCCCTCATGGTGCGTGAGGTCCACCGTGATCAGCTCCACTTCAAGGAGGACGCACTGCGTCTGGCCAAAAGCCTGCTCCAGGCGGGGAAGGTGATTCATGGTATCCGCATAGCGGATCCCTTCGGAATCGCCGGGGCCCTTCGGGAGAAGTCACCCCGCCGGTGCGAGGACTACAACACCCTCGAGTCAGCGATGGTGATGATCGAGGTCTTCAGGCATATCTACCAGGTTTACTCGGTTCAGGAGGAGGTGGTGGATCTCAGAGCGGGGAGCGAGGATCCGGTCCTTGATCAGGTGGCCCTGGCCATGGGGTACACCACCCGGGGCGGAGTTCGCCCGCGGGAGCAACTCCTGGTTCATTACTATACCCGGGTTCACGACATTCGAACCGTGGCGGCGCGGCACTTCGATGACATGACCCGGTATTTGAGAGGGACCAGCCTCTTCACCTCCTCCTTCATGGACGAAGACGAGGGGGACGTGACGTTGGGCGGAGACGCGCAGGGGCAGAACCTGGCGCGGGAGCTCTCCGACGCGGTCCACATGTTCGGCGGTCAGGCCTTCTGGGACGACGTTATCGCGGAGATGGAGCGGGACGACTACCGTCTGACCCGGCGCCTGGCCCGAGATATCCAGCGGCTGCCCAAGGAACAGCGGGAGATCGCGCTGGAGAACTTCATCCTCTACGGCGTGGGCGAACTAGTGACCCTCATGGCATTGATGTTGACGCTGCGGGAAAGTGGGGGCTCCGCGGGGCGCCAGGTCTTCCGGGACCTTGTGGATCGCTTCTTCGTCCACTCGGGCCAGGCCGGGGGATTCGTGGAGGGCTTCTGTCGTCTCTTCCAGACCCGCCCGAAGCTGATCAATCGCTTTATCCAGGGCCTGGAGAAGGACCAACGAGAGGTCCTCGAGACCCTCCTGGAGGAGGATCCCTGGGACGAGCATGTCGCTGATGTTCTGCACAAGATCCGCCAGTTTATCCATCTGCGGACAGCGGGGAGCGAATTCTACCGCCGTATTTTCAGGCGGGTTATCTCCCGGCACCCTGAGTTCATCCATCATGTGGGGGATATCCCGCGCCTCCTCCGCTACGCGTCGGGACTACTGACCCCGCCGCAGGACACGGCCACTTTCGACGAGAAGCGCAAGCCCCTCGCTGACTACTATGACCTCCAATACCTTGCCTGCGCTGTGAGCGCTATCAACGGGGAGGATCCCCTCGTCTACCGTCCGCAGTTCATCGAGTTCGCGGACACCTACATCAGCAACATCTACTTCATGGCCCTTAAGGAGGAACTGGCCGTGCTGGACTCACCGCCGGTCACCAAGGATCTCTTTGCGCTCTTCGCTACGGGCGGCTACGCGCGGGAGCAGGCCTTTGATGACGACTACGACCTCCTCCCGTTGCTGGGCACGGACGACCCTGAAATCGCCGGGGTCGTGGGCCGGGCGTGGCGCCGGGTGCATCGAGAAATCGTGCGGCGTGGTACCATTCCACAGTACCGCTTCGCTGATCACTTCGGCGAGTTCATCGTGCGCCTCAGCCAACTTGAGGATCTGTTCGAGACCGGCCTCGCTGACGTGGTGGACCAGGCCCAACTCATCGGCCTGCGGCTGGTGGTGGGCTCCTCCCGCATGACCGCAGCAGTTTCGGAGCGCATCGTACGTCGCTTCGTTTTCAACGACGCAGAGGAGTTTCGGCGCCGAATCATGCGGGACATGCGAGAGCGTCACGAGTTCACCGGGTTCAGCGATCAGTGGGTGGACATCAAGGAGGGCGTCGGCGGGCTCCGTGACGTGGAGCAGATCCTCCTGATCCTCAACGCACGGTACCAGGTCATGGAGCCTGTTACCTTGAAGCTCTTCGAGATGCTCTCAGTCGTTGCGGAGGAGCACGCGGGTGATCTGGCGATCCTTGCGTATCAGCATGCTTTCTTGAGGGAGGTCCGGGATCTCTACCGCATTACCGTGGCCGCGACGGATACGATCCAGGTCGAGTACCTGGATCCAGTCGTGGATATTCTCCACGAACGGAACGCTGAACTCCCCCGAGACACGGATGCCTTCTTCCTCCGAATCAAAGAAGCGATGGAGCGTGTCGCTGAGGTGGTCGAAAACCTTAGCCAAGAGAATTTTGACGAGTAGTGGAGGCACGCAAACAACGCAGAGCGGGGAACGTCGCTGCAAGCCTGATGCGTTTTTGGGTTCATGCGCTCGTGGCGCTGCTTATCGCAGCGACAGGTGCAGCTCTCATCACGAATCCTGCTGTGTTGGGAACGGAGTTGGCCGAAGTCGACTACTCCAAGCAGCACAACTACATGATCCGGCCTGGCAACGAGACAAAGATCCTGGGAATGCTGGCCCCGAACCCTAACGAGGGCGGACCAGTCCCGGGGGTGAAATACTGGGTCGAGAACGTCGAGATTCGTGCGGATCGAGTTTGGGTCGAGTTTTGGAGCGCCGACGATCGCAAGCGGACCTTCATGATTTACCACCTCAACGCGGATTGTGAGGCCTGCGTCAGGTCCGACTACGTCGGTATCCTGGCCGACCAGAACGATGACGATTCGCGGCGCCTGAGGGCATGGTTGCTGGAGCACCTCGGATCTGATTTTGCAGCGTTCTGGCAGGAACGGATCGTGGATCTGGACGAGGAAACGGGCGCCAAAATGGAGATCGGGGGCGTGGAACCGCCGCGCTGGCTGGGGCGCCACCCAGCGGAGATCTGGCTCCTGGTGAACCAGGTCCTATTAGTGGCCTTCGGGATCCTGCTCTCCTGGGTCCTGCTGGGCTGGTTGCGACGTGGTCCGTGGCGACGTGACCTTTTGAAGGGCGCGGTGCTCTTCGGCGCCGCGCTCGGGCTGAGGGCGGCAGTGGCCACCTGGGGGCCCGGCGAGCTCTTTCTCAATGTGGCCGAGGTCTTTCTGCGTCAGCCAACCACTTTCTATGGCAATGCGCCGGACGGACTCCTGATTATGCTGATGCGCGTGCTGCCGGCGCGCATCGAGACCCTCGTCATGGTCACACTCGTCCTGGGGAGCCTGTCAGTGATCATGGTGCGGCTCATCGCAGCCGAGCTTGTCCCGGGGGACCGCGTCTTCTCGTGGGCCGCTGCATTGATCCTCATGGTTCAGCCGGTCCTGGTCCGCTTCTCCGGAGAGGCCAACCGGCAGATGTATGTGCTCTTCTTCGGTGCGACAGCGCTCTGGGCCTGGCTGCGCTGGGGAAGGCGCGGGCGCCCCCTTGACGCCGCGGTGGCGGCCGTTGCCGCAACCCTCTGCGTTCACTCCCGTCCCGAGGCCTTCCTGATCCTTCTGCTGCTGGTCCTGGCTACAGCCCTCAAGATCGGTGGCGGGACCAGGCAGCCCGCTTCCTGGGGGGTACTGGCGCTGGTCCTTGGTGGTTTCGCAGCCTACTACCGGAACACCTTCCTGACGTCAAACATCGAGTCAGTCTACGTCGGGAACCTCTTGGACTTCGACCAATTTTTCCTGGGGCCTGAGGTGAATCTCTGGTTGGATCCAGCGTTCACACCCGCAGCATTGATCGTCCTCTTGATCGCAGGCCTGGGCTTCGGAGCGTGGCAGCGACAGCGTTGGATCGCATGGGTCGCAACGAGCTTGTT
>CAYOTU010000121.1:8494-9653 GCA_964406905.1 uncultured Myxococcales bacterium
TCCGGTTCGCTGGCCGATGGGGACAAAAGGGCCGTGCAGGTGTGGCAGCAGGGCTGGTTCTTGCAGTGGTCGCCACCGGGATTTTGCCCTTTCGGGGCGTCACAAAACCCACGACCCTGGATCACGAATACCGTC
The DNA here is from genome assembly GCA_964406905.1 of uncultured Myxococcales bacterium. Taxonomy (GTDB): domain Bacteria; phylum Myxococcota_A; class UBA9042; order CAIXZC01; family CAIXZC01; genus CAZNWW01. The sequence continues at coordinate 8,630 of CAYOTU010000121.1, forward strand.
TGATGAAGCAATGGGTTCTGGAGCTACCCGAGCACGCAGAGGTGTTTCAGCCCTATAGCTTCCGCTACAACGATCTAGGGCTCCGAGACGTGGTTCACCTCAGCCTCACCCTTGGTCGAGGAGATGTGACCTGGTTCAACTGGCCGGAGGAATGGCGTCCGTCATCCAACCCACAGTTCTTCTGGCGTCAGTCCTCCTGTAGTCTGGCCGAGCACGCGGCAGAGATCTTTTTGACCCCGGACAAAAGCACTGTAGCGTTGGCCCGCGTCTGCCGCGAGGTCTCAAAGCATCTGGAGGAGCACCAGTTCCTGTCCGCGGCGCTTCCCTTCCGAGTTTTCCTTAACGCGGACCGGGATCGTGGGACTCTCGAAGTCGGGATGTACGAGATCCCCGAAGGAATTCATATGCCTTCGGAGTGGTTCCCGGGGGGACGGGTGCCGGCCGCGAAGACGCCGATGTAAGCCAGGCCTGGAAGGATCGCCCACAGTTTGACGTCCGACCGTTCGAGGCTCTATTATCGAAATTGCGTTGAAACGGACTCAACTGAGTACGGAGGAACCACATGAAACGACTCTCAGCCCTGATTGCATTACACGGCGGGCTCATGACCTCCGCGGGTTATTGAGCCAACCGTAGGAGGTTATGATGAAACGAAGGCAACTCGGTCAGTCCGGGCTCGACGCGTCCGTGATCGGCCTGGGGACCTGGGCGATCGGTGGCTGGATGTGGGGCGGCCAGGATGAGCGGGACGCTGTCCGCGCGATCCACGCGTCCCTGGACGCGGGGGTGAACCTCATCGACACAGCGCCGATCTACGGCTTCGGCCACTCGGAGTCGATCGTCGGCGCTGCGATCAAGGATCGCCGGAACGCTGTGGTGCTGGCCACGAAATGCGGCCTGGTATGGGACGACGAGCGCGGCGAGTTCTTTTTCAGCTCCGACGAGCGCGGTAGATCTGAAACAGATGGGGGGCGACGTGTCCATCGACTGCTGGCCCCCGACTCCATCCGCCGGGAAGTCGAGG
>CAYOTU010000122.1:0-9640 GCA_964406905.1 uncultured Myxococcales bacterium
CTACCGCGGTCTTCCGGCCGCTGACCGCGACCGCCTCGAGCCCAACTACCGCGCCTCCATCGCCCTCGAAAAGGCTGTCAATGCCTGGAAGACCGATCCGACCTCCGAGGCAGCAGAGGCTGTCTACACAATCATCGAAGAGATCGACACGTTCTAGGCATGGACCTCAGGGTTCCTTGCGCCGAACGAGACGTATCGGCCCACGCCATATTAGAGACGCGAGCTTGACGAGCCTCTCCTCCTAGAAAAAGAACTTCAGGCCAGCGTAGAGGTGGATCGTGTGAAGGCCACCGCCGTCGTTGAAGACCTCCTCGTACTTCGTGTTCGCGAACCAGGCCAGGTTCGCTACGATGTGACCGGTGAGGCCAAATTCACCGCCGAGGTTGATATTCACCTGCTTCCCCGCGGCGGTAATGCCCGGGGCAATGCCCAGGTGGAAAGCCAGGTAGCGGGTCGGAATCATGAAGCGAAAGGAAATGCACATGTCCGAGAGGTGGAGGTCACCCACCCGGTAGATCTCCGCGGATGGCGTGATATGGAAATGCTTCACCAGCGGAATGTCGATGAACATCGCCCAGTTGTACTGAAAATCCCACTCGATCTTCGTGTCCCGGTTCAGCTTGCCGCCGGGGATGATCGCACCCCCCGCTATGCCGAGGGAAGGCTGGGTCGACGCCGCTGCCTCTGGCCCGGGGATCAAGAGAAAGCTCGTAACGAGGAGCATGGTCAGGATGGTCCGCATGGGTCGCCTCCGTGACATCAGATATTCAGGCAAATCGTACCAGAGAACCCGCCACAACCAAAAATCAACCCGAGCTCGAAGCCTCGATCAGCGCAACACAGAGGTGAAAAGTCCTGGACAAGAGTAGTCTGAGGCGTCATCATCCGAAGTCAATGAAGCTGTCGTACTTTTACAATGCTGTACCCCGTCGGACCGTGTTCATGCTCCTCCTCACCCTTTTGGTCGGGTGTGCCCCAGCGCAGGAGCCGCCCAATGCTCACGTGGCCGTCTTCGTGGGGACCGCCTACGAGCGGGGCTTTGATCACGGGGTGCGCTTCTCGGGCCAGGTCCGCTCGCTCTATACCAAGCTCTTGGCCTCGTCGATCATCCCCTACCTCAATCGCGAACAGATCAGCATAGCGCCGGTCCTGATCGTCTACAACAGACCTGAATACCTGGACGGACAGTTCTCGTACCGGATGCTCCTGGAGAGCGGCCACTTCCTATGTGACAACGGCTATGTGTCCGAGGAGTACCAGGAGGAGATGCGAGGGATCGCGGACGGCGCTGGAATGACGTTCGACGAGATTCTGATAATGAACACTTTCTTTGATACGATGATGGGATTTCGCGCCATCGTCTCCTTTATCCAGCAAATCCAGGAGCCATACATCACCCTTGTGGAGGTCGTCGCCGATTGCAAAGCGGACGGCTTCGACAACAACGGGAACGGAGAAGTGGATGAGGAGGGCGATTGTGCGGCTGCTGACTACGTGTCCACGGATCGTGGGACCCTCGTCGAGGTACCCGTCGACGCGTCGATCCGCATCATCCTCAAAGATCCGACGCTGCCGGGGCAGGCCTGCCTGGATCCCAGGAACGTAGAGCCCCTGGGAGAGCTGATCATTAAAGTAGCGTGCGTAGACACCGAGTGCCTACTGCCCGAATGCCGCGATCTGCCCCAGGTGGGCCGGGACTGCTTCAACGACTTGGGCCTCAGCTGTCTCGACCCCCGAGTCAGCGGCGAATGCATGGACCCGCTCTGTGCCGAATCGTCGGATCCCTCCTGCGTAGACCCCGACTCCATCCGGATCCGGCTGGATGGGGTCCTCTACACTGCTGACGCTGACGCCGTCACCACGTCGCACCTGCCGCGGGACGAGGGAGTGGAGGCCATCGAGGATCCAAACCATCCGCACGCGATGACCTGTGATTTTCCCCTGGAGGTGGTGTTCACGCCTCCCGACGGTCTGCCCCCGGCCAGCTTGGTGACACTCACAGTGGAAGCCAGGGACATGTCCCCTGTATACAGCCCGCCCCCGTTCCATTCGAGGAGCATGCGGGGCGAGCAGATGGCGTTCACGACCTCCGGCTATCACGCGGCGCATGGACGGGGCGAGAGGCCGGACGAGGTTGCCAACAAAGGCGTGGACGACCCCGGAGTAATGCCGCCTTCGCTTGGCTTCGCTGCTCGCGGTACCGCGACCCCTAACGGCGCGCCGGTGCTAGGGCATCACTACGCGCTCCTGGACTCGGACATGGTGCATGAGCACGCCCTGGTGTCCGTCCACATTCCCGAGGACGGTTTACCTCATGTCATGGTGGGGTTCACCGGCCTGGTCTGGGGGTTCTCCGGGATGAACATCAAAGGCCTGACCTGGGCCTTCTCCAACTCGGACTCCCTGGATAATCCGATGGTAGGGTCCGCACTCGACGGGATCTTCGATCCGGAACACCTGATGCGTCTCCTCTTGAATCCCGACCTGGTCGGCTTGTCAGAGGCACTCAAGGAGACGTATTTGAACACCTCAGGGGTACCCATCGGCTTGACCGGAAGGGAGGTACTACGATCGGCCTCGAATGTCGACGAGGCCATCGGCGTCCTGTTTAGGCTCGACCGCACCTACGGCTGGAACATGCTCCTCGCAGACGCGGCCGGCGAAATCGCTGTCGTCGAGGTAGACAGCCATGTGCAGGCCGATGATGACGATGTGGGTGGTGATCTGGTCCGCAACGAGGACGGGTTCATGTTCTACACCCCGGACTCTGACCAGGACGAAAACCTGGACGCTCGGGGTGAGCTTTGGGCCAGCGTCGGTGTGGATGACATCCGCATGGGCAGCCACTTCCAGAAGAACCGGGACGACATGGTCGACCTCTCCATCATGGGGGTCTTTGCCCCGCGCCGGCAGCGACAATGGACCGGCTTCTATTTCCGCTCCCTGCGTGCGTTCCATCGGCTGGGTCTGGAGATCGATGATCGCTACGGGGCTCTGGATGCAGCAGCCGCAAAGGAGATCCTCCGGACTCCAGCCTTGGTGGATCAACGGGACTCCATGAGTGCGAGCGTCTACGAACCCACCCGAAAGGTCCTTCACTGGGCCTTGGGAGAGGCCCCGGCCACGGACGCCCCCTTTATAGAACTGGATCTCGAGCAGGTGGTGCTGGACGGGGAGGTACGATGACGATCTCGATCCGAATGGTATCGGGCGTCGCCCTGGTGGCATGCATCCTCACGACCCTCTCGCCGACGTCAGCGTACGCCGCGTTCACCGAGACCGCCCCCCGGAACACCTTCATCCTGGACGAGGCATTTATTGTGTCCTGGGTGGATCAGATGTGGGACAACCGCGGCCGCGCTGCGTCCCTGATTGAAAACATCGAGCGGTACGAACCCGGAGGCGGGAAGCAGGGGACCCTGGTCGTAAACCCGAAGGCCCGGTACAATCTCCTTGTCACTAAGATCCAGTACGGGATCCTGGACAACCTGACGCTCGCCCTGGGAATCCCGATCGTCATCAACACCATTGTTGACCCGGGGCTCTCGTGGGAGTCCGGGGACTACATGCGCCAGATCGGCCGGCCCTACAGCGAGGAGGACTTCTGGGCGTGGGCGGCAAGCATGGGGCAACCCAAGCCGACCCGTTGGTCGGGTAACCAGAGGGCCCTCTCGGACTTGGTAGCGGGCATCCGCTTCCGCTGGTCCGACCATGTGCCCGCCCTGGTGGATACAGGGATCTCGTCCGCGCTCACGGTGAGCTACGCCATCCCCACGGGACGCCCGGCCGCTCCGGAGGAGATCGTCTCCATAGGGACCACCATGTGGGACCTGCACACCCAGGGAGACATCACGTTCCATCTGGGAATAGACAAGCACTTCCGATCCCTGGACGGTCGCCTTACGATGGGGCTCGATCTGTTCTATGAGGTTTTCTTCGACAGGACCCGAAAGGCGGCCACCGGCCTTATCCACCCACTGCTCCTCAGCCAGAAGCCATTCGTAGGCGACACCTACACGGTCAACCCCGGGGATTTCAGCGGCTTCTCCTTCCAGATCGACGGAGCGCCGTACATGGGCCCGGCCCGCGCCACCTGGCTAACGGGTTACGACATGCTCAAGGCGCGGAACCTCCCCCCCATCATTTCGGTGTCACTGCTCTACAGCTTCGTCCACCTGCAACAGTCGGACTGGCGCTCAGACCTCCCGATGTGGGACTGGGAGCGGGAGCGGCTCTGGCGACCCGGGTACAAGAACATCCTTGAGGGCCGGGTAACCCTCTCCCTCCTTAGGCTCGGCGTCCCCCTGCAGGTCTATGCGTCCTACCGGACGCTCAAGCTGATCCCCGGGAAGAACTGCCGGGCTCCGAACATGCTCTCCGCGGGAATCCAGATCCCTCTCAAATTCTGGTAGGGGTCCGTCGGCTCAGTAAGCGTCCGCCGCATAATAAACAGATCGCGCACCGAGGGCGCTGATGCGCTGCTCTCGGAAGGCGCGCAACCGCAGGCGTACTGCCAGTACGTTGAGGTTACGCAACGCCGCGAGAGCGGATGCAGCAATGGCCGAATGCCCGATTTATTTTGCTGCGGACGCTAAACTAGACTTCGACATCACGGGAAGGTCTATGTGCGAAGGGAAGCGCGCACTCCGGTGGAAACGCACGGTGGGCGGGGCATCCGGGTTGTTCTCGAAGTGGTCCTTGTCCGCACCCGCCACTGCGACGCGAATCGAGTGCCCCTTCTTGAACAGATACGAGGTGGGGTAGAGGGCAAAGACGAGTTCAGCGACCTCGTCGGGCACGAGGGGGCTGGCGTCGGCGCGCAAGAAGGTGCGGTATGGCACGGGAGTCCGGAAGGGGGGCGGCTCGTCGCTCAACTTCCTGTGGAGCGCTCGAAGCATGCCCTCTGTCACGTACTCCACCCGGCCGCGCGGGCCCACGTCCTCAAGGTAGACGAAGAAGTTGCCGTCCTCTGCGGTGGAGCTGGCGTAGAGGGTCACCAATGGGTGACCCGTCACCTCCATCTCAGCCTCCAGGGGCGCGGAGGTGTAGCATAGCAATTTCTCGTCCGCTTTTTTCCGGTTCTTGTACCGGATTTCCTTGTGCTCCGGATTCACGAGGGACACCCACCTGCTGCGCGTCCCGGTGCCTACGGTATAATCGACGTGGTATTCGTCGGCGCCAGCGCTCTTCCTTAAATGCGCAAGCCCCCCATCCTTGTCCAGATAGAACGACACCTCCTCGACCCCGGGCGGCGGCCAGGTATCCGCGGACTTCCATCGTTCTTCCCCGAGGGTGTAGTAGTGCACCCGCGCCTCGTCGTCGATGCCGTTATCGAGCCCAATCAGCCAGCGATCAAAGAAACGCACCGACTCGGCGTTGCTGTTGAACTTCACCTTTCTGAGGCCTGTGAAGGGGCTGATGTTGTTGTACATGCCGTGGTCCCATGGACCAATGGTGAGCTTCGTGCGCGGGTCGTCCAGGTTGAGGAAGAGGTGGATCTCCGAGAGGATGAAGGATGCGTCGAACCAGCCGGTGAACAAGTAGGTCACAGCGGGGGAGCTGTTGAGGTCGTCGAGTCTGCTGTGGGGACTTATCTGGTCGATGGTCATGCCGGGCAGATCCCGAGATTCGTCGTCCCGGAAGGTGATCCCTTCGACGAGTTTGTCGATGTGCCTGTTGCCCCCGTGCTCCAGCACCGCAGCATCCAACTCCTCACGGCGCTTGTCCCCCTTCACGGGCTTGCAGCCGCGAACGGCCACCTTGGTCTTGTTGCCCATGAACTCGTGGATCGCATTTTTGTCCAAGGCCTCGGTCAGTCGGCTCCAGGTGTCCGTGAGCCACGTCAGGTGGATGCCGCCGGGGAAGACCGCCTCGGAGTACATGTCGAACATGGCGAAGCGCGGCATCACGGCCCGGACAGCGGGGTGCCGTGACGCGGCCAGGAAGAGGGCGCTCCCGCCTGTGTAGGAGTTGCCCCACGCGCCCACCATACCGTTAGACCATGGCTGAGTACCGATCCAGTCCACGACCTCCTCCGCGTCCGCCAGCTCGTCCGGCGAGTAGGGGTAGGGACGCGTGCCGAAGGACGCGCCCGAACCCCGCGCATCGACGTATACCCAGGCGTATCCTCTTCGCACGAAATAGCGGATCGTCCGGTGGAAGCGTCCGCGCAGGAAGATGCTGAGCGGGAAGATATACTGCATGCTCCGCACGTAGCGGGTCTGGATCACGATCGCTGGGATCCGGGTACCGTCTTTGAGGCCCTTCGGGAGGAAGATATCCGCCGCGAGCCGAGTCCCGTCGCGCATGGTGAGGTACCGGGACGTTGATGCCACGCCCAGGTATGTTGGCTTCCTTACCGGGCGTTGGGCAGATGTCTCCCACCAGGCCCTGTCCCGCCGCGGATGCACGCCAGGCTTTCTCACCGAGGTAGCGCTGCACGAGATGGTGAGCCCCACCAGGAGGAACAGCAGCAAAAATTTAGTGTTCATACATCCCCGTCACAGGTTCGAGCACTGCAATCATGGTCAGATGGGTAGGTTGCAGATGTCTATGGGGGTTCAGAACGTCGCCTCTGCGGGAAGGGTCGGCGCCGCTCTCTCCCGGTGGAGGGCCTCCAAGAGGACTGACGCCTCCTCGTAGGCCGGACTGCCCTCCGGTGAAGCCGCTACGACCTGCTTCAGAATCCGACGGGTCCGAGCGGGATCAGCGTCAAATCCGGCGCGGGCGCTGTCAAGATGCTCCATGGCCAGGGCCGCCACCCGGGGCTTTACAGCGTCCCAGACGGGTCGCGTCGCGTCCCGGGCGAGGCCTCGCTCCATGTGCTCTCCGGCCTGGACCAGATCGCCCCGATCCAGGGCCGCCAGCGCCATGACCGAATGCGCGTCCGCTATCTCCTTCATCAGCAAACGCTCGTAAAACCGGAACAGGATCCGGTCTGCGGCCAGCGCTTCCTCGAGGCGACGGATTCCCTGCCGTACTGTGGCCGGATCCTCGATAAGTTCGAGCCCGTCCTGGAAGGCCGCACCGAAACGAAGGAGTTTGCGCTCCAGGAACAGGGATTGCTGCTGCTGGCCCCTGGTAAGGCCGTCCTCACGACGCAGGAGCCCGTAGATACGGGCAGCGTCCGCGTAACGACCCTCCTCGTAGAGACGGCGGGCCTCCGTCTTGGTCTGGGCCATCAGGGTGCGCCCATCCGGGGGGAGAGCTAGCCGCTCCTCGACTACCTCTCCGTCCTCGTCGAGGGCCATCTCCGCCAGGTCATCGTCATCGTCCCCGAACTCGTCGTCGTCTTCGTCGTCGTCTCCGGCCTCGTCGTCCTCGTCCTCGTCGTCACCAAACTCGCCGTCCCCCTTGTCGTCGGCCTCGCCCGCGCTGCCGGCTCCCTCGAGCCCCTCCATACGCCGTTCGAGGCTCTGGCGATACAGCTCAGCAGTGGAGCCGAAGAGGGGATCTGTAGAGGGAATCTCCGAGAGACCGTCCAGGGCCTCCTTAATCTCCTCGTCCGTGGCCGTCTGCGCCGCCATGGCGGTGGCCGCACGGGAGACCGAGTCCCGGTAGCGGATACGAATCTCGACCTGCTCGATAAGCTGATCCACGGACTCCCCGACGGGGGGCTTGTAGTCTGGATGATCCCGCTTCAAGTCCCGAAGAACCGTGAGGGCTTCATCTGTGTCGTCGTTCAAGTAGGCCCGCATCGCCATATCGAAAACACTGCGGACCCGATCCGGGATCTCAATGGCTGGCGACTGGTAGGAAATACCGTAGGCGACGCCAGGGCTATGCTCCTCCTTGGGAGCCTCACGAAAGCCCGTCGATCTCTGTGCGCCCTTCTCTTCCTCGGGCGTCGCTGCCACCGCGGGGGAATGGATATCCGGGATGCGGATCGTGTCGTACAGGATCGTCTGAATCACCCACATTGCAGTGAGCAGCACCGTGAGGATCACGAACCAGGAGACGAGTTGGGCCACCACGGGTCGCCGGGATCGCATCCGGAAGCGTCGGCTCCCCATCCCGGCAAAACTGAACTGACGCACCTGCGGGCCGCCAGTGTCGATGCGAACCGACGGCCCGCCCCCGTCGGAAGCGGTGAATGTGGGCTTGGGCGCAGCCTCGGGTGCAACCTCAGGCGCCACGGGGGACTCGATCGAATCGGCCCGGGGCGGCCCCGGCGGCCCCGGCGGCAACGGAGGCGGCGCGGGCTCAGACGCAGATGCGGCCTCGGGGACAGGGGTGAAGGAGAAGGAAAGGACCACACCGCCGATCTCGATCTGCGCCCCGTCATGAAGGCTGATCTCGTCGTCAACCAAGCGGCCGTTGACCCGCAGGCCCGCTGCTGAGCCGCCGTCCCGGAGCCGCGCACCTGTGGGCAGGAGAAAAAGGACAGCGTGGACATCAGCGATGGTCGGGTCGGCCAGGACAATATCCGTACCTTCTCCGCGCCCGATGGTGAACTCAGAGCCCACCAACTCAAACCGCTTGCCGCGCTCCAGGCCATAGAGGATCCGCAGCACCGCCGTAGGACGGGAGGGCGGAGCGTCAGTCTGGTAGGTCTTGGTATCCGCCATCGAGACATCCTCATCGAGAGTTCAACGTTGGCCCCCTGCGGGGCCACCGCGTTCGAGAATTCTACTCGTCAGGCGAAAATTCGCAAGCGTCCTCTGGAGGACGCCGCAAGGGGCAGGCTTACAAGAGCTTCTCGAGGTCAGCGGGGAGGATCTCTGCGCCGCCTTCGGAGACCTCGACGATGACGCCCTTCCAGGCGAAGGTCACGTGATCACCGAGGGAGAGGTAGCGGGCAATTCGCTTCGAGGCTGCGGCCAGGTCGAACCATGCCTGGCTGTAGGGCTTGATCTTGATGGTGCGTGCCTTCAGCTTCGCCGCGTCGTCATCCATCCAGCGGCCACTTGTCCAACGGAAGGTCCTGTCGCCGACCGAGCGGACTGTGCCACCGATGTCGTCTGCCACGTCGGCCTCCTTCATGGCCTTGACCTTCTTGGCGACCTTGACAGCGGATGCGCCGGACTGCATGGCGAACGCGTCCTTGTCCATCGCTATGGCGGTCTTCTCGGCCTTCTCCTCGTCGAACCGTCCATTGCGATCGCTGCCGCCGATCCCGCCCCGGATCGCGCCCTTGGTCGTCATGGGACGCATGGGCGGACGGGGCCTTACGGCCTGGTAGCCTGGCTCGGTGATCAGGTAGCTCGTGTACGGTGTCACGATGCCATACGCAGTGCCCAACTGGACGACCTCGTCCACCAGGGCCTGCTTCTCCCCACCGAGGCGGATCTGCTCCAGGAGCACGCCGACCTGGCGCTTGGCCCAGAGCCTGGGGATGAAATTATGGGTCGTGTCGTCCTTTGGGAGCTTTGCCTCAAAGTCATAGGTCTTCTTCTTGTCGCCAAGGGTCCCGTCGAGGCGGATCAGGGTGCTGCCCGACTTGCGATAACGCCCCACAATAACGAGCTGCTCGCCCCGGAACAGGTCCGGGATCGTGCCGGGCAGGATCCCGTAGGCCTTGGCCGACGGGACCTTGAGACGGATGTTGGACAGCACCGGGTGGCTGATCTTGTCGTAGAACGCGGCCAGGGTCTTCTCGATGTCCTTGTCCGGGGACATGTAGGTGGGGCTGCCGTGGTGG
>CAYOTU010000123.1:0-9636 GCA_964406905.1 uncultured Myxococcales bacterium
AATGATGTCGAGACGTTGGCCGCAGTAGGAGGATAATATGGGAACACCCTCTTACCTCCCATCCGGTACTCTCCCGCTGTGTATCAACCATGCCTTGGGGTCTTCGCTGCGCCATCTTCTACTCTCTCAATCAGATCCTTGACCGCCTCCCGCAGCTCACCGGGCACACGCACGAGGACCTCCTGCGCTCTCTCCATGGGAGTGAGCGACTTCTTCCGTCGCTCCTTCCCGGGTTCGAGCATTGCCAGGAAGTAGTTCAGTACGTGCTTGAGGATGCCTATCGATGCCATTCGCTCGTCGGCCGAGGCAAGGGTATCGATCAGCCCTACACGCACATGGAGATCTGCCGCGTCCTCGATGTCGGGGATATGGAGGATTGTACTGACCACTATCTTGATCCCGGTGCTCTGCGGCGGCCAGCCGTTCAGCGACCAGTCCGACGACTTCTTCGAGGTCCGCTGCTCCTGCCTTTGCAACGAAAATGCTGCCCGCAAGCGCCGACCCTCCAGGCTGATCCTGAAGCGAGAGCAGGCGATCCACAAACCCCCGAGCAGAGTTCGCGTCTTCCAGCTCGTCCCTGTCATAGACTAAGGTGAGGAACTCCACGATCTTCCTGACGAGGGACTGTTGATCGAACCGGTATTGCCACCACATTCGCAGCAGGTCTTCCGCCACCTGGTAGTGGTTGCCTCTTCTCCCGGGCCTGGCGGCCCACTCCACCGCCTCGATGAAGCCCGCCTTGCGCAGGCGGGCCAGCAATGAGTAGACCTTGTTCCGGTCCTGTCCGGTGAGCCGCGCGGCCTCAGCCCCGGTGAGCGTTGTCTCCGCTTCGCAGAAAGCTGCGGCCAGCGGCCGCTCCAGGGGGGCCAGATCCTTGATGCGGTCCTGAAAGTACGGTGTGTTGATGTCAAGCAGGCTATGCAGCAGATCAATGCTCTCAAGCACCCTCCCCGGGCCGGCGAGCACTCCGTAGAGGATAACGCCCAGCCGAGGGTTCCCGCCCGAGAGCCGATGGATGACCTGAAGTGATGATTTGTTCTCTCGTAAGAAGGAAGTTACCTTTTTCCGCGCCGTGTCATCCTCCTCCAGATCCGCAAGGCGCTGCAGCTGCATCTCCTGCTGTTCGAAGGTGAACCGGGCAAGAGGTTCGATACGGAACAAGCGATAGAGGGGGTTCTTGTTGTCGTCCAGGTCAGAGCCCAGCTCGGTCGTAATTGACGTTCCAATCAGCGACAAGCTCCCGTGCTGAAGGATGTCGCGCAGCATTCGGCCCTCGACCAACGGATCACGGAACTGGTGGAACAGGGCGTCCAGGTTCTCCGCGCCGACCAGGATTCTGCGTCCGGAGGTGCGCGCGAACCTGTCCAGCGCGGCTCGAGCGCGGTTGAACATCTCCTGGCTGCTCGGCATGGTCATCAACTCGTCGGCAACCACGGTGAGCGGAGACTGGTCATCTTCGGACGCCTGACTCTCCCGTGCAGCTAGCCGCTGAACCAGCAAGCGAACAAACGTGGCCGCAGAGTGGGTCTTCCAGTACTCCTCCTCGCGCAGATGCAGCACCTCCCACTGCCTGCTGAGAATCTCCTCGCTGCGTACCAGATTAAACAGGTAGAGCAAGAGGTGGGTCTTGCCCATCCCCCGCTGGCCTGTTACCAGCCACTGCGGCATGGCGTCTCCCACGGCCGAGGCCTTGAGAGACTCAATGATTCTTCTGAGCAATCCCTCTCTTCCTACGGTCAGTCCGACCAACCGCTCGGTTGGTGTTCTATGCGGATTGAATGTCTGGGTAGAGATGCTCATGTCAGCTTATCCTCCACTCTCTGCGTCGAGACAATGCCCAGTCGCGGAGCATGGGGCAGGCCAGGACGAAACAGCCGTCACGATCCTCCAGCGAGAAGTCGTTCCGAGATACCCTGATCGCCAGTTGCAGAAGCTTGTTTCGGCGTTCCTCGTTGACTCCGGCAGCCTGCGCCAGCGGTTTTCTAAAGGCAGCCTCGAACAACGTCGGTTCGATCCCCTCGTCTTCTGCTTCAGCTACTGCGATAAGCGCGCTGCAGAGGCGTTGACCGAAGGCGGGATCCTGGAAGCACTCCCGGTATCTTCCAGGCTGTGAGTCCAGATCCGAGAAGAGCCCCCGGTGTTGGTCGGAGAAGAGGGATTTATAGATCTGCTGCAATCTATCCTGGTTCACTTCGCCTGCGTCCCGGCACTCCCTTCCGATCCGATCCACCATGTAGAGCGTGAAGGAAGGGAGCCATCCGCCGAAGCGATCCACTAAATAGTCAACCTCGGCATCGGTAGCGAGGACCCGCTCCTGGAGCAGCGCCAGCCTCAGAAAGGTCCTTGCGTCCTCGCTATCCATCGGCGCCAGGCGAAGCGATTGCATTTCATCTGCCATCTGATGGCGTATTCCCCAGCTATCAAGCAGGACCGGGAGGTGAAGGCTCCCGGCAAGGACCCAGTGGACCGATTGCGGCGCACCAGCGAGGATATCGAGCCTTGTCTCTACCCACTTCGTCCAATCAGCTTTCCTGCTTCGTCCAGATAGCTCTTTCGGGGCTCTGCGGACGTTCTCCAGGTGAAGCGCCAACTCATCCAGCAGGATCACCACCTTTTTTCCCCGTCGAGGGAGTGAAGCCCAGATCTCTCTGAGGATGTCATCAGGTTCCCTGCCTGTTCTGTCGAGCAGGTCAAGCGCCTCGGACTGCGTGCAGTCGTGACCGACCAGCTCAACCAGCTTGTCCGGGAGCCGCTTTCGCAGTTGGTCGCAGCTGAGAATCCTCGCAGCGATGGCCAGGGGTAGGAAATCCCGTGACGACCCGGCTTCCACTGACACATAGAGCGGAAGCAAGCCCTTGGGCGGTGAGAGTTCGAAGTTCCTCAGCAAGCTGGTTTTTCCGTATCGGCGAATCGCTTCCAGGAGAACGAAGCGATGGTCCCGTACCATGCCCCCGATCTCCTTCCGCAGTCCCGGGCGCTCAAAATACCTGCTCCCGATGGCGATACCGGATTTCTGCAGGAAGTCACAGCCGGGAGCGTCGGACAGGAGGCGCTCGATCACATGTCTGAGAAGTGATGAGTCAAGCCCTGGTGTTCCATCTTCTCGCTGTGTCACGAAAGCCGCCAGCGGGAAGTGGAAACCGCTTCCGATGAGCTCCGGCCGATCGGCCATTATGGAAGAGCCGGCCTGTACGATTCGGGAGTCCTCCAGGGACCATGTCCGGTGTTCGTCCATGTAGTCGAGGATGGCCTCCATGACTTGCTTTACAGCTTCACGAGGCTGCTCCTCCGATCCGAGCAGGAGAGACCTCGACGACGCCCCGCGTCGAAAATCGAAGACGATCGCCATCCCGGTGTTCGTGGGCATACTATGCATTGTCGTCCTCCCGTCTATGGGCTTCGAGGTGATCCAGTACCGACCGATGGACCTCGTCGAGTTCACGATCGACCACGTACAGTTGATCGCTCAGATGGCGCATCAAGATGAGATGCCCTTCACTCGGCTCGACGCCGATACGTTTGGGCTCGTAGATCATGAAATGTTCCTTCTTGTCCCAGGCCACCTGGAATTGCGTACAGACCTGCAGCTCGATCTTGACCCTTGTCGCTCTGTGGATCAGGCGGATCTTCCAGCTACGCTCCCCTTTCGAGCGCTTGTTGAGCTGCGTGTGCACAGAGCATTTCTTAGTACCGGGATCGACGTCAAAGGCACGGTTCAGATCTGTCCCTGCTCTGCTCAAACGACGACAGAGCAGCCGGAACAGCGATTGGCCGTCGGAGAGGAAGTTGACTATAAAGCGCAGTCGAATCGCATCCGGCATTTCGGTCCTGTAGTTGTCGGGCCTCAGAGGGGCGCTTGTCCTGCCGGTATCCACCCATTCCCTGACCATTTTCTCCAACAAACCCTGCGCGGCTTTAAGCTGATGTGTGTCATCCAGATCGACCACAAATCGATCTTCATACTTCGGCCATCGCCGTCGAAGCTCCCGGATCTTCTTTTTATGGAAGTCATCCTTCAGCACCTTCAGAATCTGGATCGTCTCCTGAACGATCGGGAGCAGCTCCACCTGTCCCCATCGGTGCAGTTCTCGTATCACAGTCTCCCTGGAGGCTCCTTCCCAGAACCTGTCCAGGAACCTGAACTCGTCTTGATTCTCAGGCATCATCACCTCCGAAGGGTCTCAGGCGCCACGATTCGAAAACACTGCCGCCCGCAAACACCCCTGTTTGCAAACAGTAGTGTTTGCCAGCTCGCTTGTCAAGTAAGAATCGGGGCTGGAAAGCCACTCCCACAGAAGCACCTCTCCATCCGTCCCCTGATCGGAAATGATAGTGGACGCATGGATACGCGGCTTTGCAGTTCGGATCCCGAGAGACGCCCCCGCGATCACGGCGGAGCCCTTGCTGTCTCGTCCCCCTCCGCCGGATGCGCCCAGACGGAAGGGGCAGCGAGCGATCAGCGGACGTCGACCTCAACGGGGTCGAGGAGGCGAAAGTTTGCCTCCATGTAATCCCGCAGATCAAAGATCATGTTTTCGTATCGCATCACCGTCGCGGCCTCCATGTCGCCCCAGCGATCAGACTGGAGGTTGCCGTAGAAATGTCCACCAAAGCACTCCTCTTCCATCTGGGATCGAGGAATCAGGGTGCCCCCGTCCATGAGCACATCCACCGCTGCCAGCTCTTCGACGGACGCATCCTCGATCCAGCGCCAGGGGGTAAGCTCCATCGCGTTGAGCAGGTTGGGGTTGATCGTGAACTCCCCGTCCCCTTCGCCGAAGTCATCGGTCCCCGGGACGCCGTCCAGGCCGTTGTCGGACCAGGCCTCGCCCTCCTGTCGCCATCCGTCACCCTCGGTCCCCAGCGCGTTTTCAGGGATCCGGTGGTTGTCCCCGTTGGGGTCCTCCCCCTCGCCCCCGCCGCCGCAGCCGCCGAGGCCGTCCTCATCCGCATCGCCGCAGCCGTCCGCACCGACGTCCTCGAACCGCTCCATGTTGTTGTGAACCAGGACAGGCTCGTGGTAGTCCCGCCGCCCGTTGCCGTTCAAGTCCACCGCGGTCAGGATGTAGACCGGTGTATCATGGGGAAAGGTGGGGTCATAAAGGCCAGCCAAATCGTACCGTCCCCACGTCTTCACCCGCGGCAAAATCCACGGAGATGTCCCCAGCGATGTCAGGACTATCGCTGGTCCCGCCTCCTCCGGCACATCCAGCCATCATCATTACAAAAACCAGCTTCCACGGTTTCATCATCTATGCCCCTCCAAGGGCCTGTCTAAAAATAACTGCGGCATTCGGTCGCCGCTGCATCCACTTTCGTTTCGTTCCGCAACCTCAACGTACAGGCAGTATGCCTGCGGCTGCGCGCCTTGCGAAAGTGGCGCATCAGCACCCTCGGTGCGGCGCACTTATTTTTGGACAGCCTCTAAGTTCTTCTGTGCAGAGAGCGTCTCGCTCGGGAGACATGCCAAGCTGCCGACGGGCAAGCCGGAGAGACGTGAGACGCCTTCGCACTTGACCTTGAAGAGGAACATGATGGGGCGCTGTTCGGTGTTCAGGGTCTCGTAGTTCCCCTGGCCCTTGGCGATGATCAGGTCCGCCTCGTCCAGTACCCGGCGGAACTCCGGAGAGCAGGACGGCACGTGGGTCCCCGCGTAGGGCGCACCGTTGTCGATCACCGGGTATCGGCCCACGAGGCCGGCGTGGTCAGCGTCCTCCATCGTCGCGTCGTTGATCGTCGGAGCCCCGCGCACGGCCACTGTGATGCGTCCGGGGGGCAGGCGATCAAGGAGCAGGCGGTCCAGGACAACCTCGCCGGCGTTGTCGGTGAGGAATAGGATCCGCTCGGCCTCACTCACCAGCTTGGCGAAGGCCTTTGTTTCAAGCCCGCGAAGGGGCACCTCGGTGGCCTCCTCCAGGGCCCTGACCACCTCCTCCCGGGAGACGTTTCGTTTCGCGCCCAGGTCCACGACGTTTCCCGCTACGGAGAGACGCACGGCCGCGTCAAAGGGATCCGCTGCCTCGGCGACCTGCTTCTCGAGGTTCGGGAGGAGGGAGAGGACCAGGTCGTTGGCCCAGCGCTTCTCCGCTGCCAGGGGATCGGGGTTACCCGAAGCAGCGACCACCAAGTCAAAGGCCACCCTGGTCAGGATCGGCGGCGGCATGCTGTGATCCGCTGTTGCCAGCGAGTTCAGCACCTCCCGCAGGAGGCGCCGGGAGGTCTCTTCGTCGATATGAGCCCGCTCCGCCATGTCAACAAACTGGCGAACGAGACAGGGAAAACACTGCAAGTGGGTCTCCATGGGGCCTCCTTCGGCAAGGGCAACAGCACTAACACGCCAAGGATGCCGTCGGCAACAACCTGTCAATCCGAGGCTGGTTGCTCTACCCTGGCGGGGAACCCGCGCATGCCGAGGAGGCCAGGCCATGAAGACGACAAGCTACACAGGGTTGATCCTGGTTGCGACCTTGCTCGCTGCTTGCAGCGGCGTCACCCATAGGGGGAACGACGTGATCCCCGGCGCGACTACGGAGGAGGCTGCAAAAACGGAGCTCTTTCTTATCGTCGAGCGTGGCGGGGAGTTCTTCATCCAGATGGACACCCCCGCGCTGGAAGGGCTCGTGGATCCCGGGAAGGACATGACCCGGGTGGACGCGTGGGACGACATGGACGGCTGGGCCTTTGTGGGCACCCTCACGGCCGACGCTGCCCGCCGGGTACATCGCGTCCTGGGGAACCTGGGCCCCATCGAGGTAATGGACGGGGCCTTTCCAGCTGAGGAAGTGTACCTGGGATCGCCGGTCCTCGTGGGTCGGATCGTTCCCCACTTCGGTGAGGTCCAGGCGTTGGATGACCAAGGGATCTACCTGGATGACGAGGACCAGGAGGCGCTGCGCCGCCAGTTCCTCGTCGGCTGCCCGACGAAGATAATGATCCCGGTCCAGGGGGAGATCTACGACGTCATGACCTCGTGGGCCCGAACCCGCTCGGATCGGCTGCCCAAGGTTGCGCTCTTCGACATGGGAGCCGAGGACGGACGCGCGGACGAGGCCCAGGAGGTCGCCGCGGCCCTGCCCGCGTGGGCCGCAGCCGTGGCGCGGGTGGACGCTGCCTACGAAAAGGAAGAAGACCAGGGTGAGCCCGATGACCTCCTGAACGACTTATGGACCGGCGCACATGTGGACGAGGACCTGGACGAGAACGTGGAAGGCGGGCCCGACGAGCCCGTCTGGATCTACTATCACGTCCACCACGGGGAGACCATGTGCGAAGTGGGACCTGACGAGGCCCGCCTGGCCGCACTCTGGGCCCCTGACGCGCCCCTGGACAAACCCATGGTGCTGGTCACTGAGCAGGGCACCACCCTGGTGATCGAGCCCTACCTGATCGGGGACCTAGACGGAGACGGCGCCATCGAGATCATAGGACTTACCGACGAACTCACCGGAGAGGTCCAACTCCTGCGAATCAAGGACGGGGCCTTCGAGACTCTCAAGTCAGCAGGGCCCATGTACCGCGACTGCCCCTGCTAGTGTCGCGTCGCAGGAATTATGGTGAGTTCACCAGCGGTCACATGACTTACGCAGCCGTCGCCCCCATCAGAGCCGTGGGGGTACGCCTTCCTGCCGCAGACGGCCGCTCCCTCACGGTCACGGCTCGGTTATGTCCATCTCGTTGCTGTGGAAACATTGGATGCTGCGCCGCAGACGGTCGCTCCCACGTCCCCGCCAATAAGGTCGTCATCGACGATGTCCTCCCCGGAGTCCGGGGTTTCGCCGTCTCCGCCCGGAGGCTGAAGGCCAGATGACAGATCCTGACTCCGTTTGATGGTGCGCATTAACTTCTTTTTGTACAAGAGGCGCAAAAGGATGACAATGGTAACCGTTGCCCGACCAACGAGGAGGCCGCTCCGTGCCCTGGAACCTGCTCATAGCGATCATCGCTCTGACCATCAACCTGCTGGCGACGGGTCTTTTCTTTTTCCTGGCGGTCCAATCCCGGGAGCGCTTCCTCCGCCTCTGGGCCCTGGGCTGGGCCTTCCAACTCGTCCCCGCCCTTGCCCTTATTCGACTCTCGTTCATGAACTACACAGACCCGCCGGTGGGCTACCTCCTGGCAATCCATGGGCCGGCTCTGCTCACAGCGGCCTTCGTGATGTTCTCCCTCCACCAGTTCATCGAACGCCGCACCCATGAGCTCTGGGTGTTGGGCGCGGTCACGGGCTTGATCTGGGTCTCGGTGGGGCTCTCCAGCTCCCTGCCCTTCTACTTCACTATGGTCCCATACGCGGTCCTGATCTGTCTCCTCTTCGTCAAGGCGGGGGTCATGCTCCTGGCGAGCGACCAGGCCCGCCTCCCGGGTCGCCATCTGGCCAGCTGGTCCCTGGTGACCCTGGGGATCTTCGAGCTTAACCGCCCCTTCACCAGCACTCTCGCCTGGCGCGGGCCCCTGGTGGATGGACTGGGCCTCCTCCTGTTCACGCTGGCCGCTGTCGGACTCCTGCTCCTCTATTTCCGACGGGTCCGAGCCCGAATCGAGGAAGACCAATACCGCTTCGCCGAGGTCTTTCGCACCATGCGGGAGGGAATCGTCCTCTACGAGATCATCGAGGGCCCCGACGGCGAGCCGGAAAACTACGCCATCCAGGAAATGAACCCTGGCTTTGAGCGCATAGCGGGTCTGAAACGGGAGACGGGCCTCGGCCGGACCCCGACGAGCCTCTGGGGATTGTCGCCCCCGCCCTTCCTGCCGATCTATGCTGACGTGGCCGGGGGAGGCGCTCCCCAGCAGTTCGAGGCCTGGTTCGAGGAGTTCAGCAAGCACCTGAGTGTATCGGTCTTCTCCCCTTCGCCGGGGACCTTCGCCACTGCTGTGTCGGACATCACCCCCCGCAAGGCAGCGGAGGAGCAACTCTCCCGTCACCAGGAATTGCTCGAGGAGCAGGTCCGGGAGCGCACCGTGGAGTTGGAGGAGGCCAACCACCTCCTGGAGAACCAAAACCATGAGATCGCCACACTCAACGCCATGCAGGAGGATCTCCAGGGCTGCCGAGAACCGAAGGATACCTGGGCGATCCTTCAATGGTCGGTCAGCAAGCTCTTCCCAGAAACCTCCGGAGCCCTCTGCCTGGTGAGCGAAGACGGGGAGACCCTGGAGACCGTGACCCGCTGGGGCGGCTCGAAGCCAACGGAGGATGCGTTCCCCGCAGCGGACTGCCCCGTACTCACTCGTGCCAAATCGATGCTCCTGGCCGAGGAGGACTCGGGGATGCTCTGCGGCCACCGCTCCCGGGACCCGTTGAAGCCCGCTCTCTGCCTTCCCCTGACCGCGCACGGCCAGACCTTCGGATCCCTCTTCCTCCAATTCGACCAGGACGACGCGTCTGATCCCTCGTTCGTGCTGCAGCGACGGCGCCTGGCCATAAACACAATGGACCAGTTCACCATGGCCTACGCAAACCTCCAACTCCGGGCCCGCCTCCATCACCAATCGGTCCGGGACCAACTCACGGGGCTCTTCAACCGCCGCTACATGGAGGAATCCCTAGGCCGGGAGCTGCTCCGAGCCGAGCGCCATGATCTCCCCCTGGGCATCATCATGCTCGACATCGATCACTTCAAAAAGGTGAACGATACC
>CAYOTU010000124.1:0-9619 GCA_964406905.1 uncultured Myxococcales bacterium
GAGCGGACGCAGTTCGCTCGTGCGAAACTGATGCCCTTTGGGTACAGCCCCGATTTTCTTGTGGGAGGGGCTTTAGCCCCGAATGCAGCCTTCAACCAAACCGAATCTGCCCAAAATTGATCTTGACGGGCGCCTTTCCCAACGATACAGTTGGCAACTGAAGGGTTGGCAACCGAGAGGTTGGCAAGTTTCTACCTGCCAAGGAAGGCCATCATGGAAATAGTGAACAGGTGTGGGCCGTGGGTAACGGATATGGCTCCAACGCGCGACGACGTCGACCGCGTCTATAATACCAAGATGCTCGGTACCCGAGGACATGCCGAGTTGGTCACCTATGAGGAGCGGTTGCGGAGGGTGCTGGGGGAAAAGACGTTGTTGGTCGAGCTGGCTCTGGCCATTCTGACAGAGGCAGCAATGCGTGGTTCCGTGTCAGCTCGTGAGGCCGATCTGGTGGGCGAGGAACTTCGACTCTCGGACCCTGCGGATGCACGTCGCGAGGTCATGGGAATTCTGGAGCACGATGGCTATCTGGAAAGACAGCCTTCGGGGGACGTATGGCGGTTCTCCGTACCTCTGCTGCGTGATTGGTGGAAGAGGCGCTTTGGAGCCGGCTACCAACCGCTCTCTCGCACACGGGGGACGCCATGAGTCCACCCCGCCTGATCAAACACAACCCAGCGTTTCTCAGTAGCAGTGAACTGGAGGATGCCTTCGTTGTGCGTCAGCGCGAGCTGGGTACCCTGACGCGAATCCTTCGCGACAACTGTGACAGCACCAGCGTGCAGCACGTCCTGGTGATCGGACGTCGCGGTATGGGCAAGACCATGCTGGTGCGGCGCCTCGCCCTGGAAGTCCTGCGTATCGAAGAACTCAATGAACGCTGGGTCTCGGTGGTCTTACCGGAGGATCTGTACAACATCGCCAGTGAGGGCGAGTTCTGGTTGCAGGCGCTCTCTACCATTGCGGACCAGAACGAGTCACAGCAGCGCTGGACTGATCTCCACGAGGCAGTGCGCCAGGAGAGAGACGAGCAGCGATTGCGAGCCCGGACCCTGGCCGCGCTCAGGGAATACTCCGAGACAGAGGGAAAGCGGCTTCTTGTCATCGTGGAAAACATGCAGACCCTGGTGGGCGAGCAGAGCTGGGCGGAGGAGGGCTGGAACCTCCGCCACACGCTGATGAATCAGGAGTTCATAATGCTGGTAGCGACCGCCACCACCAGGTTCGATGAGATCGAGCACTCCGACCGTGCCAACTACGAGCTCTTTCGTGAGTTGGAGCTGACCCCGCTCGATACGGACGAGTGCCGCGTTCTCTGGAAGGGGGTGTCGGGAGAGGATCTCAGCAAGCGTCGTATACGACCCATGGAGATCCTGACTGGCGGAAGCCCGCGTCTGTTGGCCATTGTGGCTGATTTTGCGGCCGGACGCAGCATCGGCGCGCTCATGGATGAACTCGTGGTCCTCATTGATGACCACACGACGTACTTCAAAGCCAACGTAGAGAGCCTGCCGCCCCGCGAGCGTCGCGTCTTCGTGACCCTGGCAGAACTCTGGCAGCCCGCGGAAGCGCGCGAGGTGGCTGATCGTGCGCGCCTGGGCGTCAACAAGACCAGCGCGCTCCTGAAGAAACTGATGGATCGCGGAGCAGTGGAGCAGGTGGAGAAAATCGGTCGAAAGTTCCGCTATCAGATCGTCGAGCGCCTCTACAACATCTACTACCTCATGCGCCTCTCCGGAGGAAAAGCGCGTCGCGTCGAGGCCTTCGTGCGATTGCTGGTACCCATCTACGGTGAGGAGCGGGTGGCCGGAGCGGTAGGCCAAGAGGCCTGCCGGCAGAGCGGATCCGAACGACAGGAGTGGGTCTTCGCCTACAAGAATATTCTCGAGTCCACAGACGCGTCAGGAGTTCTCGAACGTATTCAAGCTGCCACACCGAAGGAGTTCTTCGAGCTGCCGGAGTTCTCATCCCTGCTGGCGATGGAGGGGCGTTGGTCGGAGGCGTTTGTGTTGGTCAGCAGTTTCCTGGACGACTCAGCTTATCTGGTTGCTCATACCGCAGACGTCGTGGACTTCTTCTGTCTGGCTGCTGCATCCGGCAAGGCTGTCGACGCGCTGGAGCAGCTACGTGGGAGCCTCGCTGAGAAAGAGATGGAGGCGCTGGTGGCAGCGCTCAAGATGGAGGCTGGTCTGCCGGTTCGCGCGCCCCGGGAGGTTGTGGAAGTGGCCAAGGACCTCCGCATCAAGTTCGAGCGAAGACGTAAGGACCTGTAATGGACAGAAAACCGCGGTAGAAGCAGCGGCTCAAGGGCACGTGCCTTCACGGCTGCTCTTTGTTTTTACTTTCCGATACCGGCCGTCCTCGAATCGCCACAACCTCCCTACAACGACAGCTTGATCATCCGCTGAATCTCCGCGCACACGATCTCCGGATGCTCCATGGGTACGAAGTGGCTGGCGCCGTGGACTGGAACCATCCGAACGCGGGGGATCCGTTTCGGGGCTAACCGCGCCGAAGCGCGACGGAAGGTGTCGGAGGCCTCGCCATAGACGATCGTCGTGGGGCAGCGGATCTCCCGAACAAAGCGCCAGGTATCCCGCGGCGCGATTGCGAAGCTGCGGGACTCCCACGCGGGCAAACAGGCCAGCCCCACGGTCCCATCGTCCCGGTCCCGGAGCCCGTCAGCGAGGTAGTCATCGAGCCAGCCCTCGGGCCAGCCTCGGAACATGCCGCGGCCGTCGTAGTGGGCCCGGGCCGCAGCCCGATCCGGCCAGCCGTCCCGCCGACGCCGCGCCGGCCCCGCGGGCCCCACTCGCCAACCCTGGCCGAAAAGACTGAGCACGTCGATCATGGCCAGAACCCACCGAGGCAGGAACACCGGGTCCGCCAACACGAGGCCCCGCACCCGATCCGGCGCATGGACAGCCAGGAGGGTGGAGACCACTGCGCCTAGGGAGTGCCCGGCCATCCAAACAGGCCCGATCTCCAGCGCGTCGAGGAACGCCGCGACGTCGTCCCGATAGACCCGCCAGTTGTTCAGCGTCGCTGGGTCTGCGGGCAATGTCGTCTCGCCATGCCCCCGCAAGTCTGGAGTCAGAATCCGGACATCCCCGGCCAGTGGCCCGAGCAGCCGCCGATACACCCCTCCGTGGAATCCGTTTGCGTGGAGGAAGAGCAAGGTCCGCGCTCCTGTGGGAGCAGGCCATTCGAGGTAGGAGATTGCGCCATCGGGGAGGGAGATGGAGCGTCGGGAGGATGTGGTTTTAGCGCACATGGCGGGATGATATCAGGCGTATGGGTGTTCTTCCATGTCCGTCGCGGTTGGAATCTTCTTCTCAGCCGTGGACCACCTGAATCGGGATTCTGGATGCGTACCTGTGGAATTGCAATCACCCCACCTGATCCCCTCGATTGCTTCGCGGCGTTCGTTCGCCTACAGTCTGAGGTATCGTTGATCTTCAATTCGCAGGAGACACACAGGCATGATCAAAGGAATCAAGGTCTCCAACTACCGTAGTCTTGGACCCGATGTAAGCCTTCGTCTCAACTCCCTTACCGCGCTGGTAGGACCAAATGGCTCAGGAAAAAGCAACATCGCTGATGTCTTCCGGTTCATCGCCGAGGCGATTCGAAACGGCCTCGATACCGCTATCAGTACACGGGGCGGTATCGGTGCGCTGCGGCGATGGGGCTACGGCAGGCCTCGTGATCTTTGCATCCGCGTTGATATTGCCTGTCCGGAAGGAGAGGGGGTATGGGAACTTCAGATCTCCGGCGAGAACAAGGGTGATTACAGGATCAAACGAGAATACGGGCGGTTCGGGCCAGTCGTCGGGTGGACTGAGTTCGAAACGCGACAAGGTGAACTCGTCACTGCCCCGCCCGGGTTGACACCTAAACCGGACCTTCGATCTCTCACTCTACCGATGCTCGCCGGTGACGAACGACTGGCCCCTCTGGCAAAGGAACTTCGACACATCCCGGTATACAGCATTTTCCCAGACGCGTTGGGGCGTCCCCAACCTCCTGATCCGACCTGGCCAATGAACGAACACGGAGACAACTGGTGCTCTGTCCTCCGTACTCTACTTGCCAGCGACAACTTGCCTGAGTTGGTCACTGCGCTAGGAGAACTGACCGGCGACGTCGATTCCTGCAAGGTCTCGTTATTAGGTGGCCACTTAATAACGAAGTTTCGGCACAGTGCCATAAGGCAGGGCAGTGGAAAGCTGCGCGAGAAATGGTTCGACGCCTCACAGGAGTCTGATGGAACCCTGCGGATAGCGGGGATCCTGACCGCTCTCTTCCAGGAACCTCTCCCGGCGCTGATCGGTATCGAGGAACCGGAGTTGACAATTCATCCGGGAGCGCTGTCACTTGTTGCGGAGCATCTCCTGGAAGCATCCCAACGTGGTCAGATCCTGATTACGACCCACAGCCCTGATCTCCTCGATCTGCTCTCCGCAGAGCACATTCGGATCGTCCAGCGTGTCGACGGAATCACTTCCGTGACGAGAATGCATGAGTCACAGAGGAGACTCCTCCGAGATCGCCTGCTCTCCCTTGGGGAGTTGATACGGACCGAGGGCCTTCGACCGGGTGTACCTGACACTCTCGATGACAACGAGGAGTAGCAATGTCGGGCATCGCCAGTAGTTACCTGGTGGTCGATGGCCAGGGGGATGTCCTGGCTGCGCCCAACCTGGTGACCCGTCTATGGAAGGATTTGGGGTTGACTCCGATGGTCTGGTCACAGGCAACAAGAATCCCAGGACCAAACACAAAGAGAAGGTTCGAGAAGATCTCTCGCTATATCTATGGTCGCACAGACATGGTGGATGCACTCCTGATCCTGACGGACGAAGATGACGATTGCCCCAAAGAGCGCGCACCAGAGATGGCCGCGTGGCTACGGGATCTCGATCTGCCCGTCCCAGCCGCGGTCGTTCTCGCCCATCGTGAGTACGAGACCTTCTTCCTGCCGTGTATCCCTCTTATGGCCGGACGAGACCTCGTAAACAGGCAAAACGTCAAGCGGCGGGGCTTCCCGGAAGGCCTCACCTATCCCTCAACGAACTACGAAGAACGGCGAGGCGTCAAGGAATGGTTGAGCAGACACCTCCCGCCAGGACGGAGCTACAAGGAAACGACTGATCAGTTGGCGCTGACGAGAATGTTGGATTTCGAGGTCCTTCGCAAATCCGAGCTGCCGTGTTTCGGAACTCTTGAGCGCGCCCTCCGGTTTCTTTCGGCAAACCTGGGCAATCCAGGCGTCGTATACCCGATAGCCGCTGAACGGCACCCCAGCTAGGAGTAGCTACCATGACCTCTGCGGCCCCATCTCCACGGCATCGCATCAAGGAGCCAGGCACGCTCTCCCCGCGAATCCAGTGGCTTCGGGACCACTACTTCAAGGGCGCGGACCGGGCCTGGAACAACGAGTTCACCGTCTGGACCACGGGCACCCCATGGGACGTGCAGTTCCCCGAGTTCACCTTCTACATCGTCCCCGAGGTCTACATGCTCATGCAGACCCTGCGCAGTTCCTACCGCCAGGCTGCGCGGCCTGTTGATGTCCCCGCAGGGTTCTGGGGCTGGACCATTCCCGAGCGGCGCGCATGGTTCGTGCGGGAGGTGATGGTCAACCACCTGCCCCGGGAGATCCTGCCGGGGGACCTCATTGCGGGGGGCCGCTTCAACATCCTGACCTCGTTCTGTCTCACAAAGGAGGAGCAGGCCGAATTCGATGACCTTCTCCTGGGAAAGAACGGCGCGCGCGCGCAGGTGCTGTGGTTCCACGCGCACGGCTACGGCAACGCGGGGGCCACGAGCGGCCACCTGATCCCTGATCACAAGATGGCCCTGGAGAAGGGATGGCGGGGAATACATGACGACCTTACCGAGCGCTACGAGGGCCTGACGGACAAGGGAAAGCGGGGCGAGGCCGGGGGCCAGCTCCGGGCCATGATCACCGCGGCCACCACGGCCCGGGACCTGGGCCTGCGCTACGCAGCACTGTGCCGAAGCGAAGCCGAGACCTGCGATGACGAGAACCGTCGGGGCGAGCTGGAGCAGATGGCGAAGATCCTAGGCCGGGTGCCCTGGAACCCGCCGAAGTCCTTCTGGGAGGCTTTGCAAGCCCTGTGGATCAACCACATGCTCATCATGAGCGACGAGAACTACCCCGGGCCGGGGATCTCCTTCGGCCGCTTCGATCAGATCCTCCTGCCCTACTGGGAGCGCTCCATCGCCGACGGCATGGACCGGGAGTTCGGCAAGGAGCTGATGAAGTGCTTCTGGATGCACTGCAACACAGCGTACGACGCGCAGATCCAGAACGGAAACCAGGGGATCAGCGCGGGCTTCGGCCAACTCTTGACCCTCTCGGGCCTCGGCCCTGACGGAACTGACCTGACCAACGACCTCACCAGCGCGGTCCTCGAGGTCATCGACGAGATGTCTCCGATCCTCGAACCCAAGCCCAACGTCCGCCTTCATCGGAACAGCCCGGACGCTCTCCTCGACAAGGTCGTGGACATGATCGCTGGGAGCCAGGGAGCGCCGTTTCTCCTGAACTTTGACGAGCGCTCCATGGCCGGGATGTTGCGCGAAGCTCGCCTCGCCGGGCTCGAACACCTGATCCACGAGGGAAATGTCCACGACTACGCGCCCGTGGGCTGCCTCGAGAACACCATGGTCGGCAACGACCGCTCCGGCACGGTGGACAACAACGTCAACCTCCTCAAGGCCGTGGAGCTTGTCCTGGGCAGGGGACGGGACCTGCTCCCTACGGAGGACCCGCTCACCGGGAAGGTGACAGCGCCAAGGCAGGACGGCCCTCGCACCGGCGATCCGAGACGGCTACGGACCTGGGACGACTTCTGGGCAGCGTTCGAGACCCAGATGTCGTACCTGCTGCGAAGGACCATGGAGGTCTACGAGGCGTCGGAGGCCGCGCGCGCGAAGTTTTTTCCAACGCCCTATCTTTCATGCCTGGTACGGGGCTGCGCTGAGCAGGCCCTGGACGTGACCCGGGGCGGCGCGGAGATAAGCCTCACCACTATGGAGGCGGTGACCTACGCCACCACGGTGGATTCGCTCCTTGCTGTGAAGTACCTGGTCTATGACACGAAGATTTGCACCATGGACGAGCTGATCCAGGGCCTCAGGGACAACTGGGAGGGGCACGAGGTCCTCCAGGCCCGGGCCCTCCATAAGGCCCCCAAGTACGGGCGGGACGACGACGAGGCCGACGCGCTCGGACGGCGAGTCATGGAGCTGTGGTGCGACGAGACCTGGCGTCTCAGCACCGAGAGCACGGGTCGCCGGTGCCGCCCGGGGATGCTTTCGTGGAACTACTGGGCGGGAGACGGCTTCATCATGGCTGCCTCCCCAGACGGGAGGACCAAGGGGCGTTTCCTGTCCAACGCCATCTGCCCATCCAACGGCGCTGACATCCACGGCCCCACAGCGAACACCAACTCCGTTGGCAAAGTCCTCGGCGGGCGGGGTTCTTCGACAGGAGGGGACTGGGAGGACACGACGAACCTCCTGCCGGGCGGCGCCAGCCACACCATGACCTTCAACCCGTCCCTCCTCAAGGACCCGGAGCATCGGGACAAGTTCAAGGCCTTTCTGCGGGGGTACGCGGAGAACGGCGGGACAGCGCTACAGATCAACATCCTTGACCCTCAGATGCTCAAAGACGCGCAGGCCTGCCCGCAGGACTACCGTCATCTGCTGGTACGGATCACGGGTTACAACGCGTACTTCACCACCATCGGGAGAGAACTCCAGGACGAGGTCATCGCCCGCCTCTCCCATGACGGATTCTGATCCATGTCTGACGTAGATGCCCTGGTTCTGGAGATTCAGCGCATGTCCACCGAGGATGGCCCCGGGCTCCGCACCACGATCTTCCTCAAGGGCTGCCCCCTTGCCTGCACCTGGTGTCACAACCCGGAGAGCATCCCCCGCGCTCCTCAAATTCACTGGATAGGGAGCCGCTGCATTGGATGCAGACTCTGCCTGGCCACCTGCCCCCGGGGCGCGCTCTCGGAGGGCCCCGATGGAATCATCATCGACAGGGACGTGTGCCAGGGCTGCGGTGCCTGCGTGGAGGAGTGCCCCTCCACCGCGCTGGAGCTTCTGGGGACCACATGGACAGTGGACGCGCTCGTAGACGAAATCGCCAAGGATCGGGCCTTCTTCGAGCGCTCCGGCGGAGGCGTCACGATCTCCGGCGGTGAGCCGACCCTCCAGGCGGACGCCACCGAGGCCCTTCTGCGCGCGCTCCGCGGCCAGGGCCTCCACACGGCCCTGGACACCTGCGGCCTCACCGCGTGGGAGACCCTGGCTCGGCTCCTGCCCGACACGGACCTCCTGCTCTACGATCTGAAAGTGATTGACCCCGCGCTGCACCGGGAGTTTTCCGGCGCTGACAACTCGATGATCCTTGAAAATTTGCGGCGGGCCTGCGCTGCGAAGTCGGACACGAGTATCTGGATTCGGACCCCGATTATCCCCGGGGCCACGGCGACCCACGCCACGATCAAGGGGATCGGGGCCTTCCTCGCCAGCCTGCCAGCCGGTGCGGTGACCCGCTGGGAGTTCTGCGCGTTCAACAACCTGGCCCGGGACAAGTACGCCCGACTGGGCCTTGACTGGGCCTTCGCTGACGCGTCGCTCATGACCGCTGACGAGATGGAGGCCCTGGCCGTGACGGCGCGCACGACCGGTTTGGATCCGGCCATCGTGCATTGGTCGGGCGCTACCCGCGGCGAGGAGAGAGGAGGGGAAACATGACATCCGACCGGATGCTGACCGCAGCGGATATGGACGCGTTTGACACGGACATGAAGCTGGCCTTCATCGCTTCGAAGGACCCGGCGGGCCTCCCGCACCTCGGGCTGATCACATCGCTCCAGGCCAAGGGCCCGGACCGCCTGATGTTCGGTGAGTTCGTGCGCGGCCGGACGAAACGCTACATTCAGGAGCGGCCCGAGCTGGCTTGGGCCGTGGTCACCATGGATAAAGGCCTCTGGCGCGGCCGGGCCCGGTGGACCGGGCTGACCACCTCGGGGCCGGATCTGGATATGTACAACAGCCGCCCCATATTTCGCTACAACGCGTACTTCGGCATCCACACCGTCCATTACCTGGACCTGGCGGAGTCGAGCCTCCGGGCCGACCTGCCCCTGGCCCGGATCATCCCGGCCACCCTGTTGACGCGCCTCCTGCGTGCCCGCGCTCGAAGGGACGACGGCCCTCGGGTGATGACCCCATTCTCCGAGGACCTCTTCAACCAGCTCGACGCGCTCAAGCTCCTGGCCTGGGTGGACAGCGAGGGCTGGCCGCACATCATCCCCCTGATCCAATGCCAGGCAGCGGATCACCGTCGCCTGGTCTTCTCCACCCTGGCGTGGGGCCGGGAGCTGCGCAAGGTCCCCGAAGGCACAGCGGTCGCTGTCTTCGCGGCCAACACGAAGATGGAGAGCGTCCTCGTGCGGGGCCCCCTGCGTTTCGGACGGCGGGCGGGCGTCCCCTTCGGCGCGGTGAACGTGGACTGGGTCTACAACTCCATGCCCCCGGCCCACGGTCAGATCCACCCGCCGGTCCC
>CAYOTU010000125.1:0-9615 GCA_964406905.1 uncultured Myxococcales bacterium
GAGTACAACTACTGGAAGGACGTATATATGGGGAAGTATGCCCCCGAGGGTTCGATAAAAACCACCAAGGAACAGGGGGCCGAATTCGCGAGCACCGTAACTGCGATGAGAGCCGATCCTGCGATGGCGCGCATGGTCTTACTTCTCGATGCGCAGGCTGAAGCCAAGGGGCTGGAGATTGGCAAATCAGAGATCGTCATCAAGGTGGGCGAGGAAGAGCTGGCCAGGGTCAGTGCATCCATCGACAGGAGTGGTCGCATGCGGAATCTTGAGCAAGAACCCCTCGGTGCGGAGTAGCAGCGATGCCTACGATTGAGGAGCAGGAATCCGTCATCCAGCAGGCAGTCCTCGAGGCGATGGGGATGACGTTCAAAACGACGGCCAACGTGAAGCCGAAGCTCCTGCTGGTGGACATGGCCAGCGGGGACGAGTTCGAGGTGCCGTTCAACCCGACCGAGTTGGTGACGACGGTGGTAGCGAAGTGGGCGAAGCTCCTGCCCATCGGACACACCACAAGCCGGATGCACTACGAGGGGACCGAGAGTCCGTCCTTCCCCATCGATTTGCTGCTCTGGCTGAAGGCTGTCGAGAACGAACCTGGTAGCGGATTCCTGCGCGATATCCAGGAGATCCAGCGATTCCTGTTGAGCCTGATGTACCCAGCCGAGATGGCGTCGACGGTCCATTCGAGCGCCCCCCCGCGGGTGCTGGTGATCTGGCCGAACGAGGTCAGCATGGTCGTGCGGGTCGAGCGGGTGGTGATCAGGCGGATCCAGTTCCGGAACACGGACCTTCGATCGATGGTCTCAAGGGCTCAGATGCAGGTCACCGGGATCCGTGGCAGCCGGGTCTCTTCTGAGGAGGTCCGCGAGACGGGTCTGCTGTGGCCGGGGGAGGTTGCGTTCTGATGGGACCTCGAGCATGGAGCCGCTACATCGGGTACCGCGCTCGCATCATCACAGATCCGAAGCGCGGGGACATCAGATACCTTGATCTCCCTGATCCTGTTGGGTACCGGGACCTGCCAGGCACCCGTGTGATCCCGGTCAGAGGTGGGGAGACATGGTACCAGCTCGCCGCTCGAGCGTTCCCCGACTATCCTCGGGGGGGAACGGTCCTCGTCTGGTTGCTGATGGATTTTCAGCCGACGCCCGCGGTGGATCCGGTCGAACTGATCGAGGCAAGCCGAGTGGTCTACGCCCCCGCTGAGGATGCTGTCCCCGACCTGATGCGGAGCCGGCAGACCGTGAGCATCGCTGGGATCTAGTGAACCCTGACGCCCCCATCCTCGTGATCCGGGCCGTCCGCCGTTCCGGCGAGACGGAGGCGTTCCCGTTGCCGCTACTAGACTTCCGAGTCGAGGACGACGAGCGCAAGGTGGACACTGCCAAGTTCGTCATCGACAACGGGGACCTCCGTTGCTTCGCTCCGCCTCTCTCTAAGTGGTTGGTGCAGGGGATGATCCTCGGTTGCCGGTGGGGCTACCCCGGGCGGCTCAGTCGGGAGTGGCACTTCGAGTTGAAGAAGGTCACTGGGTTCAAGCGCTTGAGTCTGGAGCTGCTCGGCAGGAAGATCCTGGCCCACGCTGATACGAAGACGCGCACCTGGGAGGGCATCCGGCGCTCCGACGTGGTGGCCCAGATCGCCGACGAGCTTGGGTACTCATTCTCGATGCAGGATATCCAGAAGACAGACGAGGTCTTCGATCACGTCGTGCAGGCCCGGATGACCGACGCCCAGTTTTTGACTTGGTTGGCCAGGCGGGAGGGGTTCGAGTTCTGGATGGACCCCGATGGTATCCACTGGAAGCCGCGCCCGGCAGACAAGGATCCCGTCGATGTGTACGTCTACCACATCGGTGGGAGCAATGCGCGGGTGCTGAGTTTTGCTCCCGAGTCCGACGTGTCCACCATCCCGGCCCGGGTCCGGGTGCGGACCTACGACCCGCGGACCAGGGAGGTGATCGAGGAGGTCGCTGACAACGAAACAGTGACGGACCTCCCTACCACCGGGGGCTACTCTCCCGTGGGCTACGACGGGGACGTCGACGACAGCGAGTTCGTCACCGAGAATCAACTCGCGCTGCGGGAGCTCCCGGAGGCGATCATCGATGTCCTGCACGACGCGTACGGAGTGACCCTTGCTCCGTCCACCTCGGCGGCACCGACACCAACGCTGCTTGAGGAGGTCGATCTCGAGACCGGTGAGACGACCACTACCCTCAAGGGCGGTGCAAAACTCACAGAGGAGGTCGACCGAGCTACCCAGGAACGCGTGATTGCCTTGCCCATGGGGTCCAGGACCGAGGCCCGCAGGATCGCCAGGGCAGCGTACCAGGAGGCCCGCCGGCAGGTGGTGAAGGCCACGCTCACGATCATCGGCGAACCGGAGCGGGAGGCCCGGCAGGTGATCGGACTCCATGTCCCTGGCGTGCCGATGTTTTCCGGGAAGTATTATGTGGAGAATTGCGTCCATCACCGGAAGGGCGGAGGCGGATACAAGACAATCCTGAAGCTCAATTCCGACGGCCTCAAGCGGGCGGCCGGACCAGCGAAGGTGAAGACCGCCGGGAAGGAGTCTAGCACCGGCGACGAATTTATGGGGCCGCCGACTCCGGAGGGGACTGCGTACAATATTGGCGAGCAGACCGGGCAGTCAGCGAACCCAGGTGTCGAGGAGTTCGAGGCTGTTGATTTCGAGAGCGGCCAGACCGTGACGGAGTACAGGCAAAAGTGATGGCAGGCGGAATGCACAACGAGCACTTGGCGGGGATGAAGGTCGGCGAGGTCTGGAGCGTCGACGATCCCGATAAGCAGAAGCGGGTGCAGGTGTTCCTCCCCGGGATCGCCGAGCCAACTGGCTGGGCGCGGCCACTCGGGTTCGGTGGGCGGAAGCGTGGGCAGGCGTGGAACCTGAAAGAGGGGGACGTAGTTGCAGTCTGGTTCGCCGGAAACAACCCTGACTACCCTTGGTACATGCCTGCTGGATTCGGCGACGACGATCTCCCGGACGAGGCCATGGATGGGTACCCGGAGGTGCAGGTTTTCAAATGGGACTCGTTCGTCCTGATCGTGGACGAGAGGACCGACTCCCCGCGGGCAACGCTTCGGTCCACCGACGGAACTGAGATCCTGGACATGGACGGGAAGGCAGGCACCGTGAGGCTCTCTGGGATCACGAAGTTGCTCCTGGATTCTGTGGGGCAGATTGACATCGACGCTCCGCTCGTGACAATCCGGGGACGCCCGGTCGCCGCCGGGACCGACCCCATCTAGGGGTTGTGCGAGGGCCGTGTGTTCCTGTAGGATTGCGTCTGAGGTGATAAGAATGGCTGGTCAACTCGTAGCACTGAGGATGCCGTTTCGGGCTCACGGGAAGGGATGGGCTCAGACCAGGACTGCCACAACCATCATTCAGCAGGCAATCCGTCGGGTGACGAACACGCGTTGCAGTACACCTCGCAGCGTCGGAGAGACCCCCTGGGATCCGACACGCGGGACGAAGACGCATCTTCTGAAGCACCGGCGGGGTCGTTCCATCGCCACCGCGGAACTCGCACAGCACTACATCCTGGACGCCCTCGATCGCGACCTTCCAGGGGTTCGGATCCGATCGTCGTATCGCACCACCGGGCCGTCCTTTTTCATCACCATCCGGTGGGCGGTCGGCGCGGCGCTGGCGCGAGTGATGACCGGGGCCCCCGTGGAGCGCACCCTAAACGGCGAGTTCGAGTTGGAGGTTTGACCGATGCCACAGCCAACCCCGCTCTATGTCCCTGATCCGTTTCCGGACTTCACGAGCCTGGACTACGACTCCATGCGGGCCAGGATTATGGCGCTCGTCCAGCAGGCGTTTCCGAATCTGGCTCTGATCCCCGGGATCGAGACCCTGATCCTTGAGGCGATGTTCCACGCGGGCGAGATCGTCGTCTGCCGGACGGACAACGAAAGCCTGGAGTCGAAGTACGCGACGGCGCGTCTGCGGAGGTCCATCGTGGCGAAGGCAGGGGCGATCGGCTTCGCTCTCCCCGGGGCGTCGGCGGCCATTACCACGCTGCAATTTTCCATCAAGGGCGGGGGGACGCACGCGAAGGACATCCTGATTCCCGCAGGGACGAAAGTCCGGACCGCGGGCCTGACCGATCCGTTGACATTCTCGACGACCGCAGACGCCACCTTGATCGCCGGGAATTCGACCGTTGATGTGGCAGCGTCCCACAGCGTCTTGCACACGGCGAACTACACGTCCACGGGCCGGGCCTGGCAGCAGATCGAGCTTCCCAACACTCCCTACCTCGATGACTCCGAAACGGTCATCGCCGGGAACGGGGCATTCACGAGGACCTCGGCCCTGGCACTGGCGATCAGCTCGGACCTCTACTTCACCCGGAAGGTGGACGCGAACGGCAAGGCGAGGATGCTCTTCGGGAACGACATCACCGGAGCGATTCCCACCGGGAACATCGCCGTCTCCTACCGCACCGGTGGCGGGAGCGACGGGAACCAGGTGGTCGCCGGGATGCTCACGAGGCTGGTGGACTCCATCGCTGACGTGGATTCGACGCCGGTGCGGCTCGCTGTCACCAACACCACGGACGCCGACGGCGGCGGGAACATGATGTCCAAAGAGATGGGCAAGGCACTGATTCCGCTCTACGCCACGGCGCTGACCCGCTGCGTGGGGCGCGAGGACTACGAGGTGAACGCGCTTCGGATGCCGACGGTGGGCCGGGTCTTCATGGCTGTCTCGGACATCGATTCGACGGTTGACGAGAACTCCGGGATCCTCTACATCATGCCCAACTCGACAGAGGCAGAGACAGCTTCTGCTGTGCTGATTTTGCAGGCCTACACCTACCTCGAAGACAACTATCCATGGCCCGCCACCTTCGATTTCCAGGTGCAGGCTGCGATTTTCAAGACGGTGGACATCACTGCCCGGGTGTGGTTGCACCAGGGCACCACTCCCTCTGTGGCGCGGGCCAATATTCTGGCTGCGCTGCAGGCGCTCTTCCGGCCGAACGACTCGGACGGGACGGTGAACGACGCGATCAACTTCGGGTACTACTACCTCGACGTGGATGGAGATCCCGATCCTGCTCTCACATGGGGAGACATCTACACCGCGGTGAAGCTCGCCTCTGGGGTCCGCAAGGTCGAGGAGGACGACTTCATTCCCATCGACGACGTGGTCCTGACACTGCGGGAGTTCCCGAAGCTCGGAACGCTGACGCTCATCGATGGCGACACAGGGCAGGCGATTTGATGGCTGTCCTCAACGGCGACTGGAGCGTGGGCGGGCCCGGTCCCGGGGACGCCGACGCGTGGGTGCTCTCGGGGATTCCCAAAGGCGAGTACTGCGCTGAGTACACCGAGACGGACCCGCCGGTCGCCGGGGATCTTGTCGTGACTTGCCGGGACACATTCTCAGTTGAGGCAGTGGCTGATCCGATGCTGTCTGAATTGGCTGAGTACACTCAAAACGATCACGATGATCCGGACGACCGAGTCGAGGACTTCGAGGCCGAGTGGCCGGCCGGCGCGTGGTTCTATGATAACCTGGTGGGGATCGAGGGAGCGGAGTACGTGGATGAGGTTGCGGGCGGGACGCAGCCCGTGGAGGACTTCGAACTGGTACCGAGTGGGTTCGCTATTGCCGGTGCTCTCTACGCGGACGACGTCTTCGGTTGCACGCAGTTCTACGAGGACTTCGAGCGAATTGCTGACGGCAGCATATTCCCCGCGACCAGTGCGATCTACGAAGGACCCTCCCTGTGGGAGAGCTTCAATATCCTGACCTTCTGGACCGATCCGGAAGATCAGATGACAACGATGTAGGGGGACGCCATGGGTGCAGCAGATTGGACAGTCTTCACGAACAGTTTGGATCCGGCGGTCTTGGATCGCGGGGCCACAGCGGGCTTCATTCCTCCGGCTGGTGGCGGGAGCTACGTCTTCGGGTTCAACAGCCTCCAGATTGTTTCGGGAGCATCCGCGCTCTTTACCAACCTGGTGAACTTCGCGCCGCACATAAACGGGTGTCGCCTCAACGGGGCGCTCCTACGGCACACCTCTGGCGGGACGATCGGATTTTCGACGTTCTTGATTGCCTGTGCGCAGGGCCCGGACATAGCGGACAACGCGTATCTCTTTGGCCTCAGCGACAGCAATCCGGCGAAGATCATCTTGGCCAAGGGGCCCATCATCACAGGGGTTCCGGAGCCCGCCGATCCGAAGGTCATGCGGGTCAGCGACGAGTCCGTGGCGATCGGGACCTGGGCCCAACTGCGTCTCGACGTCATCCGGCAGCCGAACGACGACGTGCTCCTGAAGATGTGGAAGAACGATCTGACAGCGAACGACGTCGACGTTCCTGCATGGGTGCCCATCCCAGGCATGGCAGATTTCATCGACGACAATCTCGGCATTGCCACCGGCAGCGCGCCGTTCACATCGGGTCGATCAGGCTACGGATTCGCAGCGACCGACGTGACCCGTCGTGGCGCCGTGGACCACGTGCAACTCTACCGCCAGCTCTAGGAGGACCCAGTGGCGCAGCCAGGCCCCCTCGCAGCCAAGGGCATCCTCCAGGGGCGTATTGCCGCTGCTTTGGCAGGATGGCCTGTGCGCTCGGGTACGGGGCCCGACGGTGCGTTCGTGAGCCAGGCGGGGAGCGAGTTCGTGATGGTGCTCGGGAGCCGTCGGATTGCGGTGGACGTTGTGGCCGCATTCGCCGGGGAGGTCGTTCAGGTTGAGCAGACCGCGGACCTGTCCGATACCGAGGTCATCACCTTCGGGTACCATTTTCAGCAGGCGCCTGTGAACGCGGACGGGCTCTACTGGACCCTGGTTGTCCTTCTGGATTCGGTGGAGCGGTATCGGCACCAGCCAGCGCCTGGGACGGAGGCGTTCTTCACCCGCCGGCAGATCTATGTCGAGGATCTGGCCGGCGACCACGATATCACCATGCGCCTGCAACTCGAAGGATAAGATCCAATGGCGAACCCTCTTCTCACCTCAGCGTCTCACGAGGCAGCTACCGACACAGTAGCGGTTGTCTTCGACCAGGTGATGGAGATGCAGGGGGACCACTCGGTCCTCATCCCGTCGATGTGGCGTCTCCTCGCTCAGGCGACTGGGCTGCCGGTGCCTGGGCTGATGATTATCGGTGTAGGGGAGGACCCGGTCTTCGGCGACGGGATGCACTTCCGGATCTCGTTCGTTGGCTCTCTCGCCGCGACGGTGGGCTACACCGCTGAGGCGAGCGGATCGATCTGGAGCGACGCCGGCGACCCCGTCAACGGGGGGGTAGCTGATACGGAGAACTTCCTCGGGATGGTTCTCGACGCTGCGGAGGACCACTACCTGCCGTCCCTGTATCTTGGGCGGATGACCAGCTCGAACCCAGGTGCGGCTTCACCGGTGATCCTCAACGAGGTCCCGGAGGAGAACTCACCGTTTGCGGACAAGGATGGATGGATCTCCTTCGAGGCCTTCCACTTGACTGGGATCTCTCTCCCCGATGCAGTGATCACGGTGAACGGCTCCATCGCCTTCACGGGATCTGCATGGCAGGCGGGATGGGAAGGCTACCTCGACACCCTCCCCGGGCCAGGTGTTCGGTTCAACTTTCATCGGCTGGTGGAGTTCGATCCCGCCGAGGTCGTGGAGGTGGTCGTCGAGATCCTTCCGACCGGCGTTGGTGGCGCTACCAACACCTCCTGGAAGTTCCAGATCGCTGAGGAGACCGCGCCGATCCCGCTGTCGGCTTCTGCCGATGATCTCCGATCGGTACGCGTGACGATGTCTGAGGCGGTGCTCTCCGAGGACCCGATCGGCGCAACCGACGCTCTCAACCCTACGAACTGGATCATTACCGGGGTGCCGCAACTCCGGTCGGACCGGTACGTGCCAGCGTTGGTTCCGGACATTGCCGGGGTGACCAAGATTAGCAGTACGGTCTTCGTGCTCGCTTTGGACGACTACCTCTCGCCGGACGGGCTCTACGTGTTGCACCTTGAGAACGTAGTGGACCTTGCGTATCCGATTCCCAACGTGGTTATCCCGGGCGATCCCGCTGCAGTGCCCGATGAGTTGGTGAGCGAGGACCCGGTTCTGATTGGCCTCCAGGATGGGCAGGTGCAGTTCACCGCGGCCGGGAGGCGTCCGCGCTACAACCTGTTCATGCGGGCTGCCACAGCGGATGACCGCCGGCAGGACCTATCCGGGGACCTGCGACGGATCCTCGGGGTGCAGCAGGACACCCTGGATCTTGGGCTGATGCTCGCCGATTCGTTTCCGGAGGTCCTCGAGAATCCGGACACGGCTCCCGAGGAGTGGCTGGATCTGATCCTCGCCGATATGGGGAATCCGTTCCATTGGCTCGACCTGGACGTGGGCAAGAAGCGCGTGCTGGCAGTGAACCTCTGGTTCTTCTACTCCCTCAAGGGAACGGCGGAAGGGATCGAGGCAGCGGTCCGGTTCCTCTTCGACCTGACCCCCGTGACGGTGGTCCCGGCGCTGCTGACGACGTTGACCCTCGGGGAGTTCGGTGGGGACGCAGGTGTCGGCGACGGGTCGGAGTTGGGAACGGAGGAGTGGATCCTGGGGCCGAGCGCTCTCTATGGGAAGTTCTCCTTCGACCTCGAGGTCCC
Source organism: uncultured Myxococcales bacterium (assembly GCA_964406905.1). GTDB lineage: Bacteria > Myxococcota_A > UBA9042 > CAIXZC01 > CAIXZC01 > CAZNWW01. The sequence continues at coordinate 8,654 of CAYOTU010000125.1, forward strand.
TGTCGTCCTGGACGCTGAGACGAAATCGAAGGTGCGCATGGTGGTGGAATGGATGAAGCGCGCCGAGGAACATTTCGAGAACTTCATTGAGCCAGCGGTTCCCGAGGATGTGGACCACTGGGAAATTGGAATGTCAGAGCTAGACGTGGAAACTGATCTCCACTAGAATTTGAGGCGGGAGGGAAGCATGCGACTTTATGATTGGTTCTATCGGCAGCGGGTCACCGAGGGCGAGATGGACGCAGGATTCGGCGCGGTCAACACTGCGCTCTTGGCCATGCGGACCACGCAGATCGAGGGTGTCTGGATGGGTGCATTGTGGGGTGACCCTCCCCTGGTGGGTGCTCCGCAGGTTCCGCAGGAGCATGCTCCGCAAAATATGACCGTGGACATCCCGGGCCCCCTGCGCGCGTGGGACTCCCTCGGGAATCTTCTGTTCGATCCGACGATTGCGATCAATGTCGATTGCAGCGCGGATTACCAGGGGCTACCCACAGCGGTCCTCGTGGACGGGAACGAGAAGCTGGTGACGATTTGCGTTGCGTTCGACTGGGTTCTTTCGGATCCCAGGGTAGACGGCAACGGCGACACGGTCTATTTCCAGAAGGACCCGTCTGTGGTCTATGAGGTGTACCAGGGGGCGGAAGCACCTATCGGTATGGCGGTTGCGCCTGCCATTCCTGCTGATCGCGTTATCCTCTGCGACGTCATGCTGAACTGGAACGATCTCACGATTGCCAACGCGGATATCGATACGGATCGCTTGCAGATCGTGCGGAAGAACTACGACCAAAGTACGACGCTGGCGAATAACGGGGCGTACATCAACTTCACGGCGACGGGGTTCAGCGCTGCATCTGGCCCAACGGTCGGCAATGCTTTGGACGAGATCGATGGCTGGATGACTGGGCACCTGCGCGGGACCGGTCCCCACCACGATTCGGACGACATCGACTTCGACA
>CAYOTU010000126.1:0-9531 GCA_964406905.1 uncultured Myxococcales bacterium
AGGAGGACATGATCCAGGCTGGGGAGACCTTTGCCGGCAGCGTAGGCCTTGCTGCGTTCGATCTTGGCCGGAGTTACCCGGGTGCCCTCTGCGAAGGATACGATCCACACGGGCACCCGCGCTGATACTATGCTTCTGAAGGTCCGGCGGATCTTATCCTTGTCAGCGGTCCAGTCCCGCTTGATGAACAGGCAGTCCAGGAAGAGCATCCCCCAGCCTATCCCCGGGACGTACTTGAGCACGTCCTTCACATACCACTTGAGGTCCCCCAGGCGACCCTTACGCCAGCCCAGGTCTAAGAGGACCGGGATGTCGCTCATGGATTGGTGGTTACAGAGCACCACCGTGTTGTCGCGCGGGGGGATCTTGTCGCCGGTGATCTCCACCTGCACCCCGTGGACACGCCGGGCTACCATGACGCACCAGCTCCACCAGAGGTCGGCCACGGCCCGGTTGATCCTGCGGAAGGTCGCCCGTGAGAAGGGCAGCAGCACCACACTCAGCATCTGGATCAGGTTGATAACCATGATGGTAGAAAAGAGGAGGGCGGTGCCGAGGTAGCCCCGGATGCGTCCTCGGATTCGTCTCCCGCTGTCCGTGGGGTCGGGTAGAGGGGGCATGGGCATAGGCTGACTCCTTTTCGCGATGATTTTAGCTCTGGATATCGTAGAATATCAACGGATTTCATGTGGGGAGCAGCGAGCGATGATGAAGCGCTGGTTGATTGCGTCTGTTTCCACGTTGTTCCTCGTCATGGGGTGCGGGGGTGGTGACGGCGCGGGGGGCGACATCCCTGACGTCGTCGAGATCCGAGGATCCGGCTTTGACTTCCTCTTCAGGGAAGACGCACTGCCAAAGGACACGGCAGACGCTGAGGAGATCTCCGACGCCGCGGACGCCACGGACCTGCCTGGGCCGCCTGAGGTCGTCGATGTAGCGGAGCTCACCGACGCTGTTGATCTGCTGGATGCAGTGGATCTCGTGGATACGCTGGATCTGACGGACGCGTTCGACGCGCCTGTGTCCGACACAATCGATGTTTTCGATGCAGCCGAACTCCCCGATACAGCCGATTCCGACCTCCCGCCGGACCTGCCCCTCGATGTGTTTGACGCGTGGGGGAGTCCCTGCGACGAGGACGTTGACTGCGGAGACGGGGTCTGCCTGGACGTGCCGGGCGGCGCTGTCTGCGCGCCGTTCTGCCCCGGTTGTCCCCAGGGCTGGGCGTGCTTGGCGGTGGACCTCCTCGGAGACCTCTGCGTCCCCGCCTGGTGGGACGCGTGCGCATCTTGCCAGACCTTTGGAGACTGCGCGGTCCCTGGCACCCTGTGCATCCAAATCGGCGACGACGGGAAGTTCTGCGCCAACACCTGCGTCGGGGACGCCGACTGCCCCGCTGGCTGGGAGTGCCTCCAGGTCCCCGGCACCGGCATAGACGCATGCGTACCCACCTCGGGGAGCTGCACCTGCCAGGAGGGGGACCAGGGCGAGGTTCAGGACTGCCTGGTGGAGAACGAGTTTGGGGCCTGTCCCGGGCAGCGGGTTTGCACCGGGGAGGCAGGCTGGGGACCCTGCGACGGGGTCGCGGCCGCGGAGGAGGTCTGCAACGGCCTGGACGAGGACTGCGACGGCTTCGTGGACGAGGGCTTCTATGACACGGACGGAGACGACCAGGCAGACTGTGTGGACCCCGACGACGACGGCGACGGCGATCTCGATTCGGATGACTGCGAGCCCCTGGATCCGGCGATCCACCACGACGCGTACGAGATCTGCGATGGCCTGGACAACGACTGCGACGGCGTGGTGGACAACGATTTTGTCAACACGGACGGGGACGACATGGCCGACTGCGTCGATCCCGATGACGACAACGACGGGATCCCCGACGAGGTGGACAACTGCCCCCTGGTCGCCAACTCCGATGCCATGGACACCGACGGCGACGGAATCGGCGAGGCCTGCGACCCCGACGACGACAACGACGAAGTGCCCGACGAGGTGGACAACTGCCACCAGACCCCGAATCCGGGCCAGGGAGATCTGGACGGCGACGGCATCGGTGATCTTTGCGACGACGACGACGACGGAGATGATGTCCCCGACGATGACGACAACTGTCCCCTGGTCCTAAACCCTGACCAAATCGACCAGGACGACGACGGCCAGGGGGACGCGTGTGACGGAGACCAGGATGGGGACGGAGATCCGGACGAGACCGACTGCGCGCCTTTCGATGCAAAGATCCACCACGACGCGGACGAGGAGTGCGACGGAGTGGACAACAACTGCGACGGCGAGATCGACGAGGGCTTCCCCGACACTGACGGAGACGACCAGCCGGACTGCACCGACGACGACGACGACGGCGACCTCTGGGAGGACGAGGAGGACAACTGCCCCCTGACCCCGAACCCGGATCAGGTGGACTTTGACGGCGACGGCCGCGGCGACGTCTGCGACGAGGACGATGACAACGACGGGGATCCGGATGTCACCGACTGCGGCCCCCTCGACCCCGCTGTGTATGCCGGCGCGCCGGAAGTCTGCAACGGCCAGGACGACGACTGCGATGGCGAGGTGGACGAGGGCTCTCCGGACACGGACGGCGACGGCATCGCTGACTGTGAGGATGACGACGACGACGGGGACCTCTGGGAGGACGAGGAGGACAACTGCCCCATGATCCCGAACCCGGACCAGCAGGATGTGGACGGCGACGGGGACGGCGATGCGTGCGACGACGACGACGACGGGGACGGGGTCCTGGACGGCGTAGACTGTGCGCCCAGTGATCCGGGGATCTTTCCCGGCGCGCCGGAGGCCTGCGACGACGTGGACTCGGACTGCGACGGGTCACTCCTGGATGAGTTTCCCTGCCTAACCGGCGATACCCAGGAGGAGGCCTGCGGGAACTGCGGGCTTCGCATTCGGATCTGTGACGGCCAGTGTCAGTGGGGAGAGTGGGGGGCCTGCGGCGATGAGGGTACCTGCACGCCTGGTGCGACGGACACCACGGTCTGCGGGAACTGCGGCACCGCGTTCCGTACCTGCGCAGCGTCATGTCAGTGGGGAGGCTGGGGGGATTGCGTGGGCGAGGGCGTCTGCGTCCCCGGCCAGATATCGGATCCCGAGCCCTGCGGCGACTGCGGCTCGATGGAAAAGACCTGCACGGACAACTGCCAGTGGGGGACCAACAACATCTGCAAGGGGCAGGGAATCTGCACCCCCGGCAGCGTGGACAGCGGCGACTGCGGCAACTGCGGTACCCGCTATCGGTCCTGCATGGTGAGCTGTGAGTGGGGGACCTGGGGTGCGTGCCTGAACGAGTTCGGCTGTGAGCCCGGGACCACGGAGCAGGCGGCCTGCGGGACCTGCGGGCTTTTCTCCAGGACCTGCTCCATCGCCTGCGAATGGGGTCCCTGGGGGGAGTGCATCCCCCAGGGCGAGTGCGCGCCGGGGACCGTCGAGTACCAGGCCTGCGGGAGCTGCGGCTCTCAGGTCCGGGTCTGCACCGACAACTGCACCTGGGGGGCCTGGGGTGTCTGCTCCGGGAACAGTATCTGCCAGCCGGGGGAGGTCCAATCCCAGGCCTGCGGAATCTGCGGTGTCCACAGCCGGACCTGTGCGGGGGACTGCCAGTGGGGCGAATGGGGCGTGTGCGCAGGCCAGGGGCTGTGCCTCCCCGGGACCTTGGACACCGAGGTTTGCGGGAACTGCGGTTCCCGGGTCCGTACCTGTGACTCTGCCTGCCTGTGGTCCGAGTGGAGCGTGTGCTCCGGCGAGGGGGCCTGCGAAGACGGGGAGATCGAGGTTCTGCCCTGCGGGATCTGCGGTGTCCAGGCCCGGATCTGTAGCGTCCATTGTCAGTGGGGGACCTGGTCCGACTGCACCATCGGCGGCGAGTGCGTCCCCGATTCCCAGGAGACCATCGAATGCGGCTTCTGCGGTACAGCCACCCGTACTTGCAGCAACGGCTGCAACTGGAGCCCCTGGAGCGACTGCGTGGGCCAGGGGGTTTGTCAACCCGACACGGTACACACCCAGGCCTGCGGGGACTGCGGCTCTCAGAGCCGGACCTGCAATGCAGTCTGCGGATGGGGCGTCTGGACCATCTGCACAGGCCAGGGGGAATGCCCCGCCGGGTCCACAGATATACAGTCCTGCGGCCTCTGCGGAGAGCAAAGCCGCTACTGCTCTTCTTCCTGTCAATACGGCAGTTGGAGCGCATGCCTGGGTGAGGGAGTCTGCGCTCCGGGGGAGGTCCAGTCCCAGTCCTGCGGTGGTGGCTGCGGTCAGCAGATCCGGACCTGCACGGAGAGCTGTGTATGGGGGGGGTGGGGGGTCTGCACGGATGGCGGTGAGTGCAGCCCCGGCGCTGTCCAGCACTGCGGGGGCTGCTCCTACAAGACCTGCGGCGGCGATTGCCACTGGAGCGCGTGTACTGGTAGCTACTGCAATACCTATTCGTCCGCTGGATGCTGGTGCGACAGCGCCTGTCCGACCGCGGGGGATTGCTGTAACGACGCTGCAGATCTTTGCGGCCAGCCCACCTGCGCAGGGCACTGCGGCGGGGTCAGCCCCGGCGGTTGCTATTGCGACGCGGCCTGCGTCGGCTATGGGGACTGCTGCGTCGACGCCTGCAAAAAGTGTGGGCAGTGCCCATGATTCCCTGGGAGCTTCTGGACCGGGCATTGATCCCCGGCACAGACAAGGAGCTGGTCCTCCATAAGCGGGGCGGGGACTTCTCCATCCGCCTGGACGGCATGGAGTTGATGACCAGCCGTGTCCACGGCTCCGAGGAGGCCCTCGCAGAGCTGGCCTGCGCGCCCGTGGCCGGTCGGATGGCTCCACGGGCCCTTGTGGGCGGCCTCGGCATGGGCTACACCCTTGCCGCAGCCCTGTCCCGTCTGGGGCCAAGAGCCCAGGTCGAGGTAGCGGAGCTGGTCCCCGGGGTCGTGGAGTGGAACCGAGGTCCCCTGGCCTCCCTGGCAGGGCGGTCCCTGGAAGACCCGCGGGTACGCGTCCGACAGGACGACATTGCCGCGGTTCTACGCTCTGAGCCGGGGGGCTACGACACGATAATGAACGACGTGGACAACGGCCCCGACGGCCTCCTTCTTCCGGAGAACGCGTTCCTCTACAGTCAGGCAGGCCTCGCACTGACCCGCGCCGCGCTGCGGCCCAGGGGCGTCCTCACCGTCTGGTCCGTGGGGCCCAACGTTGCCTTCACCGAGCGGCTCCGCAAGGCAGGCTTCGACGCGAGGGAGGTGCGCCTGCGAGACTCCGGCGGTCGTCGGGGCCACCGCCACACCATCTGGGTCGCCAGTCTCCCCTGACGTATTGACAGTCCTCGGTTTTGTTGTTAGTTATGTCTAAGAGGAGGCTGGCCATGGCAAGAGCGGTCCCATATCACGAGTTGACGCCCGCGCTTGAAGATTATCTGGAGACCATCTACGAGTTGGTCTGCTCGCGGAAGGTCGCCCGGGTCAGGGATATCGCCGCGGCGCGGTCGGTCAAGGCCGGATCCGTGTCCCCCGCTATGCGCCGCCTGGCGGATCTGGGTCTGGTCAAGTATCGGAAGCGGGATTACATCGTTCTCACCGCGCAGGGCGAGGCCGAGGCCCTCCGCGTCATGGCGCGGCACAGGGTCCTGCGCAGGTTCTTTGGTGAACTCCTCCAGATGGATGCTGACGCGGCGGATCGGGAGGCATGTGCCATCGAGCACAGCCTCTCCAACCAAGCCATGGATCGTTTGGTGAGGCTTTTCGAGTTCATCCAGTCCTGCCCCGATGGGAAACAGAGCTTCCTGAGTCGGTATCAATCCTGTCCCATCATGGACCCCAGCCAGCCCGACTGCGGGCATCAATGTCCCCATGGGGAGGGTCCCAACACCCGGCGACGGCAGCAGAAGAGCCTCTTCGACCTCAAGCCTGGGCAGGCGGCCGAGGTGCTCCGTGTCGGCGCTGAAGGCGCGGTTCGCCAGCGCCTCCTTGATATGGGGTTGCTACCAGGCGCCCAGGTCGAGATCGAGCGCACCGCGCCCGGGGGGGACCCAGTCTGGGTCAAGCTCCTCGGCAGCCAGTTGGCGTTACGGATTAAGGAGGCCAAGACCATCATAGTGCGCGTAAATGGGGACTGACGTGGTCGAGAGGAAAGGTCCGCTTCGGGTAGCGCTGGCCGGGAACCCGAATTGCGGAAAAACCTCCCTATTCAACGCGCTGACCGGGGCCCACCAGAACGTTGGGAACTACCCCGGGGTCACCGTGGAGCGGCGGGATGGTGGGTACGAGCATCGCGGCCGGCGGGTCACGGTGAACGACCTGCCGGGGACCTACAGCCTCTCGTCCTACTCCCCTGAGGAGCGGGTGGCCCAGGAGGAACTGGAGCGCGGCGGGGTGAATGTCACCGTGGTTGTGGCGGAGTCCACCAACCTGGGCCGCGGTCTGGTGCTCCTGGCCCAGGTGATGCAACTCGGTGCAAACCCGGTTCTGGCCCTCAACATGGCCGATGAGGCTCGGTCCGCTGGTCAGGTCCTGAACCTGGACCTCCTCAGCGGACTCCTGGGTTTTCCCGTGGTGGAGACCGTGGGTTCCCGCCGGGAGGGAATCGACGCGCTGCGGGACGCTATCCATGAAGCGGCCGAGACGCCGGTGACCGGGGATCGCCTGGTCCTGGGCGGCCGCATCGAAGAGATCATCGCCCGAATCGTCGAGCGTCTCGCCCAGGAGGAAGGGCTCGACCTGCCCCCGCGGTGGCTGGCGACAAGGCTTCTCGTGGGAGACGCTAATTACATCACTCGGGTGGCGGCTCTGGGCGCGCCGGGGATCCTGCTTCTTGAGGAGATCGATCGGGAGCGGCGGCACCTGGAGGCGGCCACGGGGCTGGACATCGGGACCTTTGTCACGGAGCGCTATTTCGGCTTCGTGGACGGGCTCATACAAGAGGTGATGGTTGCGCGGCCCCGGGCCAATGCGCGGCACCTCTCGGACAAGGTGGACCGTATTCTGGTGCACCGGGTCCTGGGACTGCCGGTTTTCCTGGGGCTTATGTACGGGGTGTTCTGGCTAACGTTTTCCCTGGGCGACATCCCCATGGGCTGGATCGAGGCCGGCTTCAGGGCCCTGGGCGACGCAGTTGCGGCTGCCTGGGCCCCGGATTCTTTGCCGCCCCTGCGCTCCCTGATCCTGGATGGGGTGATAGCTGGCGTCGGCGGGGTGGTCGTATTCCTGCCGAACATCCTCTTGCTCTTCCTGGGGCTGGCTCTCCTCGAGGACACGGGCTACATGGCCCGGGCCGCGTTCCTGGTTGACCGCTTCATGCACCGCTTCGGCCTCCACGGGAAGAGCTTCCTGCCCATGGTAACCGGGTTCGGCTGCACGGTCCCCGCCATCATGGGGACCCGGGTCCTGGAGAATGACAAGGATCGTCTGATCACCATGCTCGTCCTGCCGCTGGTGCCATGCGGTGCGCGGCTGCCTATCTGGATGCTCCTGGTTCCCGCGTTTCTGACCGATCCATGGCGGGCCCCGATGCTCTGGTTCATCTACTTCCTCGGCCCGATCCTGGCTTTGTTCATGGCCCTGGTGTTGCGCAAGACGATCCTGCGCGGTGCGGACGCACCCTTTGTCATGGAGCTGCCGCCCTACCGGATGCCGGTGCTCCTGGGCGTAATCCAGAAGATGACGGACCGGTCCTGGATCTACCTGCGCAAGGCCGGGACCGTGATCCTTGGGGTTTCGATCCTGATGTGGGCCGCGACGTCCTACCCAAAACTGTCGGAGTACCGGGTGGACGCGGAAATTACCGCTGGCCAGGAGTTGTCTGAGTCGGAAGTAACGTCCCGCCGCGCGGCCGAGGATCTGGAGTTCTCCGTCGCCGGCCGCTTTGGAAAGTTCCTGGAGCCCGTTGTAGCGCCCCTGGGCTTTGACTGGCGCCTGGCCACAGCGATGGTGGGGGCCTTTGCGGCAAAAGAGGTCTTCGTCTCCCAGATGAACATCGTCTACTCCCTGGGCGAGACAGACCAGGAGTCAGCGCCCCTGCGAGAGCGGCTGGGCGATGACTACAGTCCTGTAACCGGGATCTCACTGATCCTTTTTCTCCTGATAGCAACCCCATGCATGGCGACAGTGGCCGTGACCCGGCGTGAGTCTGGAAGTTGGCGCTGGGCCGCTCTACAGTTCTTCGGCCTCACCGCGTTTGCATATGTCCTGTCGCTGCTGGTCTTCCAGATCGGGAGCCTGGTGGTCTAGAAATCGACCTTCAGCCCAGCGTAGAGGTAGCGGCCGCGCAAGGGACCCCAGATGTAGACCACGTCTGCGGGAGTGGCGGTGCCGTAGAGAATCGAGCTGGCCCCTTTGACGATCTCGATGCGCTCGATCTGGGCCGCCTCGATGTTCATGAGGCCGTAGGTCTGGCCGAGACTCGAGAACACGGGGAAGCCGTCAATGAGCATCAAGGTGTAGCGTCCTGGGAGCCCAGAGAGCTTGATCGCTGTGGTATTGCAGATCGCGCATTGGTTGTCGATCCTCACTCCGGTCTTGTGCGTCAGGACCTCGATCAGGGTCGTGGCGCCGGTGCGCTCGATAACCGGTGTCAGCCCACTGTAGATCCCTCCTCGATGGAGCGTCAACGAAAACACCGCTGCGCGGTTGCCTCTTCCGGGCAGATGGTGCAGAATTTTTTCAGCCGCTTGGAGGTGGGAGATGGGGATTCGTCTGATGGTGGTTCTGCTGACCCTGGTCGGTGGCCCGGGGCTCGCCTCTGCGGGGGACGCACCGACGCACGATCCGCTCTGGGAGAAGGCCCTCGCCGTGGTTGCGAAGAATCGGGAGTGGAAGCCCCGCCGTGTGCTGGAGGACGAGCGCCTGACCCACCCCAAGGGGGGGATGTTCGACCGCCGCACCGAGAGCGTCCACGAAGTCTATCTGGACGACGAGGGGCGCTGGCGGGCGCGCCTGAACTCCGCGACGAGGGGCGGCAGCGACGCGACCGAGGCGCGGCGCAAGGAGCTCCTGAAGCGGCCGAAGCGGGAGTTCTTCAAGCCGGAGAACGATGTGTTCTCGCCGGAATGGAACGCGTCGAACACCGCGCCCCGCACGGAACTGCAGCACGAGTTCGAGGGCCGCGGCGCCGTGGGCTTCCAGTACACCATGGAGGCCCGGGAGGCGACCTGGGTCGGGGTGGTCTTCGTGGACGCGGTCAGCGGCGTGCCCCGGCTGATCACGGTGGTGCCGGATCGCTTCCCGGTAAACGAGAACGTGACCATCCGCAACATGACCATGGAGTTCCACTTCAAGGAGGAGGCGGCCCGCTGGTTCCTGGAGCATCTGGAGATCCGCAGCAACATCGAGGCGAAGCTCTCGGCCCTCTTCACCTGGAAGGGGCGCAGCGAGGTCACCCTCCGCTTCGAGGACTGGTACGAGGTGAAGATTGAGGATTAATCCTCGATGCGGTAGTCGAAACAGAAGTGCCGGCCGGGCCGGGTGGCCCCGGGCAGTTTCCCACCCGGGGCTCCCACAGATCCGTACG
>CAYOTU010000127.1:0-9484 GCA_964406905.1 uncultured Myxococcales bacterium
TGACCGCGTGGAGCCTTCTGACGGCGTGTTCGTGACCCAGCTTTTCGTCTACGACAACTTGATCACCGCAGAGCCGGTGCGGCATTTCCTGGAGCGTATCCAGGCAGTGATACACGACGGCCCGACCTGCGTCCGTCGCCTCACCAACAAGGACGAACTGCGCCAAGCGATCGTCCGGGGAATCCCCGCAGCCTCGGAGCGATCTCGATTGCTCTTTGAAGGCTACCGGGAACACCCCGAGGAGTACTTCCCCCGGACCCCCGCTGACATGGTCCTGACCTGTGCACCGGACGGGCGACTCCTTTGGATAATGCGGATCAAGGGGATCCGTCGCATAGCTGAGAAGACCTCGCGGCGCGTGGCGTCCTGGCTTTCGGGCGCTATCAACGACTGCGCCCAGGCCATGGCCGAGGCCAGGGCCTGGGAGGCGGGTCTCCCCCTGGGCCATTTCCATTCGAACTCACACATGATGAAGGAGGACTTCTTCAGCGCTGAGCGAAGCGTGTCACGTTCGTTCAAGCACGGCCCCCTGGACGTGGCGCCGACGCGGATGCGGGTGGACGACGTCATCGGCATCAAAATCGTGGCCCCGATGGATTCTCAGGCGCGCATCGAGGATGCGATCAGCAACTGTCCGGGCGTTACCCTTGCTGAACGGGAGGTTCACGAAGGAATCTACAACGACGTGAATCTCCTTGTGGACATCGAGTTGCCGCCGGTCGGGGACATCATCGACCGGGCTCGGGGCCTGGACTGGTCCTACGCGGGTACGCGGGGGCTCTCCCCTGAGCGCCTGGCCACTGGTTTCCCCGGTTACGTGGACGCTGGTGCGCGCAGCTTCCGGGCCGAGGTGATCTTCACCACCCCCGAGGAACTGGTGGAGTCAGAGTTTGGCCGCTCGATCCACGAGGAGCGCACCGTGGCCCAGCGCATGTCCCAGCCCCAATCGGGGCGTATCGCCAGCAACGCGTCCCACATTATCGAGTACCTCCTGATGCTGGCGATCTCCCCGAGCATCGAGGTGGACACGATCCCGGTAAAGATGTGGGGCCGCTACCTCCCCGACACCCTCTCCATCGCCATCTGGAAGCTCTGGGGCGTGGAAATCGGCGTCCGCACAGCGTCCTCCTTCCTCCCCGACCCGGTCCTGAGCCACTGGAACGGGCAGGAGTAGCGGCGAGTTATTTTTGCGCAGGACCTTAATTGGCCAGCTCAAGCTTCCCAGTGAGGCCGGGGGTGGCCTTCATGCGAAGTTGATTACCTTCGCCGTTCATCAGGAAGACGGCCTCCACCTCGGGGAGGCTTTTGGCCAGGGAGAAGCCGTCCTCGGGGCCGAGGACGAAGAGCGCGGTGGCGTACGCGTCGGCCGCTGCCGCGACCCTGGTCAGGACTGTGACCGAGAGGAGGCCCTCCGCTGGCTGGCCGGTGCGGGGGTCGATGATGTGGCAGATGCGCCTGCCCTGGACCTCCACGAAGCGTTCGTAGCAGCCCGAGGTCACCACCGCACCGTTGGCCACAGAGAGGATAGCGAAGACCTGAACCGGGGCCAGGGGATTCTTGATGCCGACCCGGAAGGGCTTGTCGCCCTTGCCCGAGAAGACCACCACGTCACCACCTGCGTCCACGATGCCCCGGGTGAGGCCTCTCTTTTTCATGATGCGAACCGCCTCGGCCGCGATGTAGCCCTTTGCGATGCCGCCCAGATCCAGGCGCATACCCTGCTGGGTGAGACGAACCCGGGAGCGGGAGTGGGAAGTCTCGACCTTGTTGCAGCCCACCCGCTCCAGCGCAAGCGCCAGCTCATCGGGTGCGGGGGGGCGGCCGCTCTTCCCTGCGTGGGTCCAGAGTTCGATCACCGAGGCCACCGTGGGGTCAAACGCACCGTCGGTGTTCTTGCAGAGGCGCAGTGCCTGCTCAAGTACCGCCAGGGTGTCCTCGGATACATCAGCGACGCCCTTGTCGTTGAGCACCGCCAGGTCGCTGTCCTGGACAAAGATCGAGAGCGAACCCTCAAGTGCGGCTACCCGGTCCTTGATCTCGGTGAAGACCTCGTCAAAGCGGGAACGGGAGATGTCGTACGCGGTGACCCGCATGGGGATGCCCCCCATGGGATGGAATACGTCCTCGACGCGCTCCTTGCTTCCGCAGGCGGTCAGGAGGAGCAGGAGCAGGATTGTGAGTGGACGTACCAATGTCACCTCGTAAAAAAAGACCGTGTATTAGTAAGGCCAGATGACGCATCAAGTCAAGTAAAGAGACGGCCTGAGGGCCGTCGGGGATCAGTTGCCGAGCCCCGCGAAGCCCATGAAGGCCATTGCCAGGAGGCCGGCCACTATAAGGGCGATCGGGATCCCTGCAAAGACCGAGGGGACCTTGCGGATGGCCAGGCGCTCCCGGATTCCCGCGAAGATGATCAGGGCCAGGGTGAAGCCCAGCGCGGAGGCCATGGAGAAGATGAGGGCCTGCAAGTAGGAGAGCTTCTCGTTGATGTTGATGATAGCGACGCCCAGCACCGCGCAGTTGGTTGTTATCAGGGGCAAATAGATCCCTAGGGCCTGGTAGAGCGTCGGGACGGTCTTCTTAAGGATAATCTCCACGAGCTGGACCAGGGACGCGATCACCAGGATGAAGGAGATTGTCTGGAGGTAGCCCATATCAAAGGGTTCCAGGATCAGTTTCTGGATCGGCCAGGTCAGCGCGGTGGCCAAAGTCATAACAAAGACCACTGCCATGCCCATACCGAACGCGGTGGAGAGCTTCTTGGAGACGCCCAGGTAGGGGCAGATCCCCAGGAAGCGGCTGAAGATCACGTTGTTGATCAGGATCGCAGCGACGACGATCATCACCAGGTTCGTCTCAGCCATTGGCCTTCCTCCGCTCCAGGTAGTTCATCCCAGCGATCAGGAAGCCCAACCCGATGAAGGCCCCCGGCGGGAGCACGAAGACAAGCACGGGGTCAAAACCCTCGCCGAAGAGGGTCATGCCGAAGAAGGTCCCGTTGCCCAGGATCTCCCGGATCGTGCCCAGAATGAAGAGGGCCAGGGTGAAGCCCAGTCCCATGCCCAGGCCGTCCACCATTGACATCAACGCCGTGTTCTTCGACGCAAAGGCCTCCGCGCGGCCCAGGATGATGCAGTTCACCACGATCAAGGGGATGAACAGACCCAGGCTCTTGTGCAGATCGAACATGTAGGCCTTGAGGACCATGTCCACGATGGTGACAAAGGTCGCGATGATCACGATAAACGCGGGCAGCCGGACTCTGTCCGGGATGCCTTTGCGCATCAGCGAGACGACGAGATTGGACATGGTCAGCACGAAGGTGGCCGAGAGACCCATGCCGATAGCGTCCGTGGCGGACGTGGTCACGGCCAGCACCGGACAGAGACCCAGGAGCAGGCGCAGGACCGGGTTCTGGTTCCAAAAGCCCTTGGCGAATTCCTTCCAGGCGCTCATTTCGAACCTCCCTTCAGGGCCGCTTCGAGGTCCGCTAGGATCGCCTCCCGGTTGGTCTTGACGTGCTCACCGGCCTCAAGCACCGCGCCGGTGACCGCGCGGGTGGAGATAGTCGCTGAGGTCAGGGCCTGGATCTCCCCGCCGTCCTTGTCCACCTTGAGCACAGCGGCGTCCACGGGCCTGTCCTTGAAGCGGGTCCAGAAAGCACTCCCGCATTCGGCCGCGTCGTTCACCTCCTGACAGCTCGTGATCTTCGCTCCCAGGCCCGGGGTCTCCGCGTGGCTCAGGATATAGGTCCGGGTGACCTTCAGCGCGGCGGGGTCGTCCAGGGGGGCGAAGCCCACCATGACCCCGACGAAGCCGCTGTAGCCCTTCTGAGAAAACGTTTTCACCGCGACGGAGGTGATCCGTCCGTCCGCGTCGGTCCCCGCGTAGAGGGTCAACTCCTTGCCGTTCACAGTGGTGGAAGCGGTCTTGGTTACGTCCACGTCGACGCCCACCGGGAGGACGAGCTTGACGCCCTTCTCTGTCTCGGCCAGCTCGGCCGCGGCGATAGCGTCCCTCGTCGCCTCCTTGACCACGGCCAGGAGCGCGGCCGCGCTCGCAGAGATGATTACGATCACGATGATCGGCTTCAGGAGGGACGTGAAGCTCTCCTTCGGCTGGGTATGGATCGGGGCACTCATGCCGTCACCCCCCTGGCCCCGAAGTGCTTGGGAACCATGTAGCGATCGATAAGCGGGACGAAGCCGTTCATGATCAGGATAGCGAAGGAGACGCCCTCGGGGTAGCCGCCCCAGAGGCGGATCACCGCGGTGAGGACGCCGCAGCCAAGGCCGAAGATGATTTGCCCCTTGCGGGTCACCGGCGAGGTCACCATGTCCGTGGCCATGAACCAGGCGCCGAGCATCAGGCCGCCGGAGAGGACGTGGAAGGCAGGGTTCGCGTAGTTGTCCGGGGAGACGGCCCAGGCGATCCCTGTGATCAAGGCCACCGAAGCGATGAAGGTCACCGGGATCTCCCAGGTGATGATCTTCCGCCAAAGGAGGAAGAGCCCGCCGAGGATTATAGCTATCGCGCTGCTCTCGCCGAGGCAGCCGCCGCGGTTGCCCGTCAGCAGGTTGACGTAGCCGTTATTTGCAAGCCACGCGCTCAACGCGTCTGCGCCGTCTGTCTTGAAGAGCCCCAGTGGAGTCGCTGCGGTAGCCACGTCCATGTCGGCCAGGGCGGTCACCGGCCAGGTGGTCATCGCGGTGGGGAACGAGATCAGCAGGAAGACCCGCCCCACCAGGGCCGGGTTGAAGGGGTTGTTTCCGAGGCCCCCGAACGTGTGCTTGCCGAGGAGGACAGCGACAAACGCGCCCACGACGATCATGTACACAGGGATCCCCGCGGGCAGGTTCATGGCCAGGAGGAGGGCCGTAATCAGGCCGCTCCCGTCCAGCGCGAAGTCCTTCACGGACTTGCCGGCCATACGCAGGAACAGGGCCTCGAAGACCAGGACCGACGCGGCTGCTACGCCCAGGACCAGGGCCGCCCTCGCACCGAAGAAGACCACGGCAGCGATAATCCCCGGCACCAGGGCGAGGACAACCTGGAACATTACCGCGCGGACGTCTTCCTTGCCGCGGATGTGCGGCGATGACTGTAGGTAGATGGTCACTTCTTCAACCTCCGCCGCTGGGCCTTGGCGAGACGAATCCACTGGACCAGGAAGCGCCGCGAGGGGCAGACGTACTGGCAGCTCCCGCACTCCACGCAGTCGTCCACACCCGCGGCAGCGTCCCAATTGGAGAACTCCGCGAACGCGGCCAAGTCACATGGGATCAGGCCCATGGGGCACGCGTCCACGCAGCGGCCGCATCGGATGCAGTCCCGCTCCTGGCGGGCTGTAAACTCCTCCGCGTCCATCAGGAGGATCCCAGAGGTGGCCTTGACCACGGGGATCTCAGTGTGCCGGAACGCCCGGCCCATCATGGGGCCCCCGGAGATCATTGCACGGACAGCGTCGTCGGAGACCTCAGCGGCTTCCATGAGCGCGGAGACCGGGGTGCCGAGGCGGACCAGGAAGTTGGACGGTTTGTCCGCTGCGCGACCCGTGACCGTCACCACCCGCTCGATGAGGGGCTTGTTTTTTGCCAGGGCCTCGAAGACCGCGTAACAAGTGCCCACGTTCTGGACGATGACGCCCACAGCGAAGGGTAGCTTCCCGGGGGGCACTCGGCGCCCCAGGAGGGCCTCGATGAGCTGCTTCTCAGCGCCCTGGGGGTAGCGGGTCCTCAGCAGCTTGATCTCGATCCCCGCCAGCTCTCCGGTCGCGGCAGCCCTCATGGCACGGTACGCGTCGGGTTTGTTGTCCTCGATACCCACCAGGGCCTTCTCGACGCTCAGGACGAGCATCATGGCCTTGACTCCCAGGAGGACCTCCCGGGGTTTCTCGATCATGAGGCGGTAGTCAGCGGTGAGGTAGGGCTCGCACTCGGCCCCGTTGATCACCAGCGCGTCCACAGGGCTGTCCTTCGGTGGCGAGAGCTTGACGTGGGTCGGGAAGGCCGCGCCGCCCATACCCACGATACCCGCGTCCCGGATCCGGTCCTTGAAGTCGTCCGCGGCGGAGAAGTCGATCTCCGTAGCGTCCAGATCCACGCCGTCGACCCAGATGTCTTCGCCGTTGTTTACGATCTCGATGGCGGGGACACGGTCGCCGCCCGCGGTGGGCACGTCCGCCAGCTTCTTGACCTTGCCCGAAACCGAGCTGTGGATCACCGTGGAGACGAAGCCGCCGGGCTCAGCCAGGACCTGGCCGACCTTCACCTCGTCGCCTTTCTTTACCACGGGCTTGGTGGGCGCACCTATATGCTGCATCAGGGGGATAATCACCGTCCCCGGCGCGGGGAGCGCGGTGATCGTCGCGGCCGCTGACAGCTCCTTGCGGTCCGCTGGATGGATGCCGCCCTTCCTGAACGCCAGGAGGCTCACGATATCACCCCCGCGCCAAGGTAGCCGTTGATCACGTTCTGCGGGCAGACGTCTATGCATATCCCACACTGCGTACACTTATCCTGATCAATTTCGATGCGTCCGTTCACCAGTGAGATAGCCTTCTCAGGGCATTTCTTCACGCAGATCATGCAGGTGAAGCAGCCCACCTGGCAATACTTCTTCACCGGCGCGCCCTTGTCACCGGAGTGGCAATCCACCACAACCCGCGGACCCTTGGGGATCATGGTAATGATGCCCCGCGGGCAGGCGGAGACGCACTTGCCACAGCCGGTGCACTTGTCTTCGTCAACCACAGCGACCCCGTCCACGATGGAGAGCGCGCCAAATTGACAGGCAGCCACGCAGGAGCCCAGGCCCAGGCAGCCGAAGGGGCAGACCTTGTGGCCACCCATGACCAGGTCCGCTGCGGTACAGTCCTGTATGCCGATGTAGGTACCCAGGCTCTTTGCCTTCTCGTCGGTGCCCTTGCAGTAGACGTGGGCGGTCATGGCAATTGCTGTGCCAGCGGTCATGCCCAGGATCTCCGCGATTTTATTCTGGACCGCCGCGCCGCCTGGGGGACAGAAGAAGTCAGCATTCCGGGTCTCTACAACGTGCTTGGCGAAGCTCGCACAGCCCGGGAAACCGCAGCCGCCGCAGTTCGCGCCGGGCAGTGCCTCCTCGACCTGACTGATCTTCGGGTCCTCGTATACGTAGAACTTCCTGGCCGACACGATGAGCATCGTCGCCAGCAGAGCGCCGAGCGCTCCCAGGAATACAGCCGCGGTCACAATCGCCATGTCAGTTCACCCCTCGCGCCGAAGAACCACGGGGACCACCCCGACCCGGCGAGCATAACGCCGAGCGGGCCATAGGGAAAGAGCAGCGAACAGCAGCCCGACGCCCAGGGAGCCGAGGGTGGAGTTCAGGCCAATCCGACCCGCTCCCCAGCCCCCCGTTGCGACGCCTAGAATCAGGCAGAGAGCAGGAAACAGGTATAGACTACACGCGATCCTGACCTCGGACGCTGGTGCGATTCCGATCTCGACACGGTCGCCCGGCGAGACCCCCAGCGGATCCCGAGCGTCCACCACGTCGTCGCCCCCATCCATGGAAGCGAGGCAGGCCCCAGAGATCCCGCAGCCGCCGCATGAGAGCTTGCCGACCCGAACTAGCGCAGTGCCATCGCCTGACGAGACGACGGTGCCCACGCGGCACTCGGGGTCTGATGATTGCTGATCCATGCCGAACATCCGCGTCACTTCTGAAGTCGACCTGCCCGCCAAGCTCGCTGTTTCAATGGCGTTCGTCAAGCTCGCCGTTGGGTTGCTCTGTGGTGGTGGTGTTTTTGTTATAGGAGGGGCTTCCCGAAGGGTGCCCCGAATGCGGTCTGTGGGAGGGGCTTTGTAGCTGAGCTGAGCGGACGTAGTTCGCTCGTGCGAAACTGATGCCCTTTGGGTACAGCCCCGATTTCGTGCGTTCCCGATCCCAGCCGTGACCAAGCCCGAAGGGCGCAGGAGGCGAACGTGGCCAGGGAGAACTTCGACCCCGGTCGCTCTCAGCTAGCTCACAGCACCCAGCCAAACAACCCGGTCGGCACGGGGGAGACCGTTCGGCGAGGCCGGGCCGTGCGGGGGCCGGCCCCCACCCGACCCTGTCATTCCCACCGGCGGGGGATCGTCTCCCCCCGCAGGGAAACCGCCGGCGGGTAGACTCCTCGCCGAACGGTCCCCCCCGCACCTTCCTCAGTCCCAAGCAACCGCCTACAACGCTGTCCGAGGTGAGCCTCGTGTCGAGTCGCCGGTCGCAACGCACCGACCGTGTTCACGAGGGGCCTCCTGGGGCACGCTGGAGAGATGGGAGCGAGAAGTGAAGACTCCCACAGTTCGCTGAAACCGCCTTTTGTCAAGCGCTCATACGCTGACCAGCGTCCTCCGTCCCCACGGTTTTCCCGTCCTCAGGCACTCATCCATGGGCTATCCCTTCGTGCATCTAACGTTATGCTCAGCTTCCAGGAGGAGCGCGAAGCGCTGCTTCTGGTAAGCTGGAGCAACTTTGTTGGATTCTGTTTAGTTTTCTGGATAAACCCACAATTTTAAATCACTCAGAGGAGGATAACTGAGGGGCAAAATGTTCAGGTCAAATGGTAAATCTTGTTTCAGTACTTCTTCTAAATTTCGATCTAATATATTGTTTGTTTCGCAATACCTCATCACGATTTTTAGGTATCTGCGCAGGAGTAGGATTGATGGAAATGATTTATTGTCAATCATCCACTTGAGCATGTCTCGATCTCGTTTTGAACTGTTACAGGATCGACAAGCCCAAATAAGATTGTCTGATTCATCTGCACCACCTTTGATCCTGGGAATAAGATGATCTACTGATAATTTTGATGTGCTTCCGCAATAATAACACGCTTGGGGAAGTGTCATTTTCAGGCGTTCATCTTGATAGAGTGACGACATTGACATTGTTTGTTCTCTTAGTCCTTTATTAAGCTTTGCACGAATCATATGATGGATTCTTCCATATTTTTGTGCGCCATCTTGTAGGGCTTTGTCAGCACGCGCAAGATTGGCATATGACCACGCAATCTGTTCTCTGACTGTTGTTATTTCTTGTGCCATTATTTCATAAATCCAACAATAAATAGGTGGGTCCAGATAACATGCAAACCCCTGAGTCATGTCCGCCCATCCGCGTGAATGCCATCGTCGGAAGACCGCATGCCCAACGCCTCTCCTCGGGCCTGGCTCGAATCACCGGCTATTATGCTGGTCCGCATATCGCTGCTGTTCAATCCCTGTCGTTCGTACTGCGGTCCCCTGTAGGACGGCGGTTCATTACGTGGGTGTAGATCTTGGTCGTCCTGACATCGTTATGTCCAAGAAGCTCCTGGACCGTGCGAATATCATATCCATCCACCAACAACTGGGTAGCGAAGGAGTGCCTGAAGGTGTGGCAAGTCGCTCGCTTGGTCAAGCCAGCCTTGGATACCGCGCCTTTCACGGCCCTCTGGACAAGTGAGGCGTCCAGGTGATGT
>CAYOTU010000128.1:0-4426 GCA_964406905.1 uncultured Myxococcales bacterium
AATCGTCCACCACGGAGTTCCAGGCCACATCAAACAAATAGTTTTCCAGGACCCGCGCCTGCATGATCTTGGAGCCGCGGAACTCGTCCCGGCGGTGGATCAGGGTCACCTTGGACGCGAAGCGGGTAAGGAAGATCGCCTCCTCCAGCGCGCTGTCGCCGCCGCCCACCACCGCTATTTCCTGGTCCCGGAAGAAGAAGCCGTCACAGGTAGCGCAGGCGGAGACCCCGCGGCCCTGGAGGCGCTGCTCCGAATCGAGGCCCATCCACCGGGCCGACGCTCCAGTGGAAAGGATCACCGTCTTCGCCTCGTGGAGGGTCTTGCCCACCCAGATTTTAAAAGGACTCGCTGAGAAGTCCACCTTCGTGACCAGCTCGTAGAGGTGCTCCGAGCCGAAGCGCTCCGCCTGGGCCCGCATCTGGTCCATGAGCTGAGGTCCCTGGACCCCCTCGGGGAAACCGGGGTAGTTCTCCACCTCGGAGGTAATGGTAAGCTGGCCGCCGGGCTGGAGCCCCTCGATGACCAGGGGGTTCAAGCCCGCCCGCGCTGTATATATTGCAGCAGTGAGGCCCGCAGGACCGGAGCCGATGATGATGACGTCTCGCATATGTACACCTCGTGTAGCGTCGTCCGTTGGTCGGACGGCCTGTTCATCCCCGACGAGCCCCGCTGCCCCCCGGGGTTACACCTTCAATATCGCCGTCGTCGGATCACCGTCACCGAATCTGGCCGGTTCCTCCGCCGGATCTCCTGCTTCGGGCCCTTGAGGGCCAGGACCAACGGGATCCCCGCCACGAAGCCTCCGACGTGGGCCCACCAGGCCACTCCGCCCCCGGCCGCTGCGTCGGTGAGCGCGGCTGCGCCGTTGAAATATTGGACAAGAAACCAGACCCCGATGAAGACAAACGCGGGGATCTCCGCGAAAAAGAAAATGATGAAGAGGGGAACCAGGGTCACGATTCGTGCTCGGGGGTAGAGGAAAACATAGGCCGCAAGGACCGCTGAGATCGCACCGCTCGCGCCCACCATGGGCATCTGGGCCAGGGGATCCGCGGCTACCTGCGCCATTCCCGCGCAGAGGCCGCCGGCAAGATAGAACACCAGGAACTTCCCGGGACCCAGGCGGTCCTCCACGTTGTCCCCGAAGATCCAGAGGAACCA
This sequence comes from uncultured Myxococcales bacterium, assembly GCA_964406905.1. Taxonomy (GTDB): domain Bacteria; phylum Myxococcota_A; class UBA9042; order CAIXZC01; family CAIXZC01; genus CAZNWW01. Next base: position 1,162 of record CAYOTU010000128.1, read on the forward strand.
CATATTGCCCAGGATATGCAGCCAGCCCCCGTGGAGGAACATGTGAGAGAACCACGGCACCACGTGGTCAAGGGGCCTGAACCCGGTGATCTCGATGCCCCTGGTGAGTCGCCAGGGGACCAGGCCGTAACGCAAGATGAATTCATCCAGGCCATCGTCGAGCTTCAGCTCGTAAACGAACGCGGCCACGTTGCCCAGGAGCAGGAGGTACATCACCCAAGGGGTGCGTCGGCTCTTGATGTTATCCCGGATTGGTATCAACGGGGGACCGCCTCATGCCCGCCCTGCGGGAAGGCCTTTCCAGGCCCGACGTCGCTATCCAGCGGCACGGTCCAGCGGTAGGTCCGCCCGCCTTGGAAGGTAACCTCTCGCAGAAGCCAGACCTCGCCGCTCCCATCCTTATCCTTCCGCAGAGCGCGGAAACGCCGCACTCCCGGTTCCAGGCCCTCAAGGCGCTCGCTCTGTCGTCCGGGGATCGTCGCCTTTACGTGGCCGTCCATCTCCACCATCAGGGGGACATCGAGGCGATTGTCCACCTCCAACGCGAAGTGCGTTCCGTCCAGGTCTAATGCGGTGGTCTGGCCAGGGAAGACCCGCAAGCGGCGGACGTCGGGATCGTTGTCGCCCGGAAGGAGGATTCGGATATCGTGCCACCCTGGGGGCAGGGACAGGAAGACCCGATCCCGGGTCCCGTCAAAGGACACCGCTGTCCCATCGTCCAGACGCAGCTCGCCGGAACGTCCTTTGAGGCCTCGGACCTCCACCTGTCCGTCCTCGGGCTCGATAAACCAAGCCGGAGGACTCTCAGTCGAGGGCGTGATCTCGATTGCCCGGGACGCGCCGGACACGGGGTGGACCGCTCGAAGTTCCACCGGGTAGAGGGGCATGTCCTTGAGGGTAGTCTCCGCACCAGCGAAAAGCCGCCCCGTAGGCTGGCCATCCTGGAATAGCAGGACCTCGTCAACCGTGCGGTTTACCACCCGGACCTTTCCGTGCGCGGGCCGCAGATCCCAGAGGAACTCGCTGCCGGGCCGCACCAGGAGGTCCTTGTGTCCGAGGAGAATCGCACCGGCCTGGGCCCGGATCGTGTGTGCCCCCGGGGCCAGATCGTCCAGGGTCGCCCGGCCCTGGGGGCCGATGGTAGCGATCTCCTGCTCGACCTCGAAAAGAGTAACCTCCAGCGCTGTGCTGTTGGTCACCACCAGGGTCCCCATCGGCCGGGGGATCGTCCAACGGTGCTCCTCCCCTTCTGCCCCGTTGAGGTCATGCTGGTACAGGAGTCCTGTGCGTTTGCCGGAGAAGACCGCCTTGAGCAGCCCCGCCGGCACCACGGCACGCGCGGCCGCTCCGGCCGCCAGATCAGGCACGAGGGACGCCAGATCTCCCAGGGCCCGCACGTCCTCACCGGCCGCGTTCTCCAGAACCAGGATGAAGGTCCGGGGCTGGATTTCCCAGATTCCCCGTTCCCCGGGCGCCAGATCAACGCGGCGTCGGTGGATTCGCCGGAAGCCGCCTTCCTCGATGGCCTCCAGGAGCTGAGTCCCCGCCATGAGGCCGCAGAGGGTCAACCGATCCCCCGGGGCCATGCGCTCCTGGAACCGGCCGCCCAGGTAGATGACCACGGCTCCGTCGAGACGGTTGGTCACCAAGAGGCGCGCATCCCCGGGGCCCAGCGTAATCCGCCGGGCCAGGGACGAGGAGATCTCTGCTGTGGTGCTCCCCGCCGAGTCGGTCAGGGGGCTGGACCAGCCCACCTGGTGTGTTCCTGCGGGGAGAGACAGGGTCACCTCCAACCCGGGACCGAGGGCCAGGCTCCGGACCCCGTCCAGGTAGATCTCGACCTCCTCCGCAAAAGCGTTCACCAGGGTCACGAGCCCGGCACCTTTACTCAGCTCCCAGCGATGGGTCGCGCCGGACGCGAGATCTTCGTCTTTCTCCAGGCGGATCCCGGTGCTGCGCCCCGTCGCGGTAAACCGCGCTACCCCGGTGGTGAGGTCTGCTACAGAGATCTCGCCTCCCGGCTCTGCTACGCCAATCGCTTTGCCTCGGATCGAGACATCCATAGTCTCATCCGTGAAGTTCCGCACCACCACGGCAGCGCTCGACCGGGACACGGTCCACGCAGTCTCCGCACCCGCTGAGATCGTGGTGGCAGCGGTGACGACGCGCCGGGTCTGGAGGAGGCGCGCCTTGACGCGCCAGGTTCCGGGCGAGAGGCCCTCGATGGCCGCAGTCTCACCCGGTGAGAGGCGGCGCTTGATCCGCTCCCCGGCTGTGACCATCACGGGCTCCGAAGAGTCATTGCGCAGAACGAGGCGCCCCCGGCTTGGATCCACCTCGACCGTGGTCCAGGCTCCGCCCGCTGCATCCACGGGCAGCTCCCAGGAGCCCCGGCCTTCTCGCTCCACGAGGTGCAGACGAATCCGTCCCGGGGGGAGGCCCCCGAGCCTTCGCGAAGCGCCGGCCAGGAGGGTTCCGAGATGCCCTGCGGGGCCCCGGAGATCAAAGTCCAGCTTCGTCCGGTTGACCAGCCGAAGTCGGGCCGGGGCCATGGGCATCGGCTGCGCGGCAGCGCCTACCACCCACCGGGGTGCGTCCCCGTCCAGGTCCACCACAGCGTCGAACCGCTGCCCGCCGCAACGGGCCGTCAGCGTGATCCGGGGCCCGGGGAGGTTGGGCACGGTGACCCAGGTCCCCGGTGGTACCGTGGCCAGGAGGGCCGGACCGCGGTACACGTCGCAAGGCCCGTCGCCGCGGTTACCCAGGTCCAGCATCGCAGCAGGGGAAACGGGGTTGAAACCAGGGGCCGCGCCCGTGCAGGCAGCAGCAAAGGCCGCCAGAAGAAAGAACGCGGCCGCGCGACAGGTCATGGGTTCAGGCCTCAGGTGTAGGCTCAGGTTCGTCTGTGGGAGGGGCTTCAGCCCCGATTTCCGGATCCACGGTCGCAGGCTCCCGGCTGGGATCGGATTCTGCGGCGGCATCGGCCTCACCTTCCTCGGGCTCGGGATCCGGACGGTCGGGCAGGGGATACCCGAAGGTATCGAGGACAAATTCGGGGCTAAACTTCACTTGGTTCAGAACCACGCAGATGAAGAGCCGCTCCTTGTCGTACTCCTCGGCCATCATCTCGGTGATGCGCTGCGCATCTTCGTCCTCGATGTGCTCGATGGCCTCCACGTCCTCGTTGATCTTCTTTACGTGGAGGAGCATCTCGTGGTACAGGCTCCCGTTGGCCCGGTTCCACAGCGCCATGAACAGCTCAGCA
>CAYOTU010000128.1:4436-9453 GCA_964406905.1 uncultured Myxococcales bacterium
CTCGTAGACCTCGCGCTCGATCAACTCGACGATCTTCTTCCGTCCGAGCTTCTGGATACGATACCCCTTGAAGTACCGGAAATAGACAGGCTTATCCAGCATCTGGATGCCGCGTACGATGTGCTCCATGGGGATGTCGTGCACAAAGAGCTGGAGGTGCGGCTGGACGCCGCGCAGGCTGTGTAGAGGCATATTCTCTCCTCGTCTAGAGTCCTCTCAAGGGCGGAGTATAGCAGAATCAGTTGCCGATGTACCGGGCGAGATCGTTCCGGTCCGCGTGGATACTGAGGCCGAACTCCGGATTCTTCATGTCAGCCCGGATCGTCTCCAGGAGGGTCCGGGTCACAGGGCCGGGTTCGCCGTCGCCGACGGGTACACCCTCGACACCCACCACGGGCATGAGGCCGCAGCCGGTGCCAGTCATGAAGCTCTCACGTCCGGGGCCCACGAAGTCGATGGGGAGCAGGTCGTCCCGCTCCTCTACCGTGTAGCCCAGGGCCTTCGCGTTCCTGATGATCCGGTTGCGGGTGATCCCCATCAGGCAGTAGTCACCAGTCGGGGTGTGGAGGCTGACCCGGGAGGGGTCCTCCTCCCAACCCTCGTCCTTGATCACAAGGAAGGTGTTGTCCGCTGTGGCCTCGGCCACGTTGCCCCGTGAGGTGAGCATCATCGTCTCGAGGCGTCCCTTGTCCCGGGTCTCCAGCAAGCCACAGATGTTGTTAAGGTAGTTGTTGCTCTTGACGTTGGGATCCTCGATCTCCGCGCCGGCCCGCCGGATACGCCGGGCCACGGACAGCTCGATCCCTGTCTCGTACTTCTGCGGCGGGTAGAGCTGGATCGTCGAGACGATGCAGTAGACCGTGGGCGCCAGGCACTTGGCGGGGTTGATGCCCAGGTTACCGAAGCCACGGGAGAGCACCGGCCGCATGTAGCCTCGCTCGTCGTCCCGAAAGTCCACGGCCTGGACCGTCCGGAGGATCTGCCAGGACAGCTCCTCCTTTGAGTAGGGCATGTCGATTTCCAGCTTGCGGGCCGAATTCCACCAGCGATCCATGTGCTCCTTGAAGAGGAAGATCTGCCCGTGATCGATCAGGATTCCCTCGAAGACAGCGTCCCCGTAGAGTCCGCCATGATCCAGGGGGGAAAGGCCGGCCTGGTTCAGCCTGAGGATCCCGTGGTGGCGCTCCACGGCTTCGTCCGTGGCAGCAATCTCGTAGAGGCCCTCGCGCCCCAGGGCCTCCGGCGTGAGCCCCGGAACCCAGGGCATGCTCACGAACACTCGACCTTTATTGGCCAGGGAGATCAGTTCATTGATAACGGCTTGCATGATGCGCTCCTCAGTGAAGGTCAGCGGGCAAATCGGCCCTGACCTGACCGGCCGAGGGGACTATATCCAGCGTGAGAGCGGAGTGTCAAAGAGAATCCGAACCGGGACCGCAGGTGTCGACCGATACAGATTTTGAACCGGGACCGCAGGTGTCGACAGCGAGGGGACTCGGATTCGCTACTCGGTCTCCTGGTAGGTGTAGAGCGCTGTCCGATCTTCCAGATCACAGCCGCCGCCAGGCGTCACCTGGCCTTGCAAAAACCGCTCAAAGGTAGAGCGCACTCCGTCACAGTCCAGATCTCCTGTAGAGCGAAGTATCAATCCCGGTGCTTTCATGTTCTCACTGGGCACGATCTCGTAAGTGAAGTAGTGAGGCCCCGGGTATGGGACGCGGAGCGCACCGAAGGATGCATCCCACTCGGCCTCGGTGCCGTCACAGCGGCCGTCTCCGTCCGCGTCTGGACCACCGAGGGATCCGCAGCAGGTCCCGGCCTTGGGTACCGGCCCTGCGGGCGACGGCATCGTACACTCTACGATTTCCCCCGCCATGTTGGCCCGTTGGGCGAGGTAGTAGTCCCCTGCACCTTTGTAGAGCTGGTCGAGGATCTCCACCGCCTCCGCGGTCTTGGACTTGCGGATGTACTTGATGAACGCGGGGATCGCTACCGCGGAGAGCACGCCCACGACTGAAACGAGCCCCAGGCTGCCGGGCATCTGGATCTCGATCCACATAAACTCGCCCTCCCGCTTCGGGGTGAGCTGCTCCGTGAGGATCGGCCACATATGCTTTGCCGCGATGAGGCCGATGCCCTGGGGTAAGGGGGCCTGGTCGATGCCGGCCATGCTCTGATCAAGCATACCCTTGAGCATGGCCTTGGCCATGGTGAACTGGCCCTCGATCATCCCGAGCGACGCTTCCTCGCCCTGAACCAGCAGGAGGATGGTCTCTCCCGCACCGACCAACGCACCGCTCGGAGGAATGAACCCCTTGATGCTCCGGGTGACGCCCTGGAAAAGTGTCTTCCTGATCTCCGGATCCGTGACCTGGGCCGCTGCCAGGAAGGTCTTGGGGCCACTCCGCTCGATGAGGGATTCGAAACGGGCCAGATCCGGGGTCCCAGCGAGAGCGGGGGACTTCCCTTGAATGATCTCGGAGAGGAGATCTACGTGCTTGCGATCCGGAATAACCGCCAGCCCCCGAACCCCCGGAATCGTCAACAGGAAGAGATCTTCGCCTTCAATAGCGCGGACCTTGAGTCCACCGCCGACATCGGTCGCCCCCTCGAGTTCCCCGAAATCACCGCCGAGGAAGAGCACGAGGAAGTCCGGATCTGCCGCCCCTGCAGCGGCCATCCACTCGGCCTTCATGAAGTTGATGCCGATGCGCTTCTGGAGGAACGCACCCAGTTCTTCGGTCATGGGGCCCAGGTCAAAGTCCACAGGGATCGTGTAGAGCCCCATTCCCAACTCCTGCGGATCCATCGCAGAGATATCAGCAAAGAGGAACAGTATCGTACTCTGCGGCAACCACTTCGCCATGGGCCCAAGGATCGCTCGCGCATCCCGGGCCTTGGTCGCGGTTGACGTTGCCGTCGCCGGTTCCACGGTCGCAGGCTCCCGGCTGGGATCGGACGGCTTCGGTTCCGCGGTCGCAGGCTCCCGGCTGGGATCGGCTGGCTTCGAATCCACGGTCGCGGGTTCCCGGGCGTGATCGGTTTTGGGCGGATCCACGGTCGCAGGCTCCCGGACGGGAGAGTTCTCCTCTCCACCATCCCGACACCCAAGCGCCAGCGCGCAAATGATCACAAACACCCAGAGGCTTCTCATTTCACCCTCCTCTATCCTGTCCTTATGATGTTAGGGCGTGATGTTGAACGAACCCGACGTCACAGCGTAGCTCTCGATCTCCAGGGACTCGCTGTCTCGGTGGGAGCCGACAACCGAGAACCGATAGGTCCCCTCCAGCTCCCCGAACCCGGGGGTCTGATGACGGCGGGTGGGCAGCTCCACCTTCCAGGTGAATGTCCGCACCGTACTGGAGAGGCTCGTAGCGTAGTCCGGGTCCGGGTTCATGGTGATGATGTACTCGTAGCCGGTCCCGTCCAGGGGCTCTCCCGAGGGCCAGGCCACAGACTCCCACGCGCCGTCGACCTCTTTCTCCAGCAGAACCCTTGGCAGGAGCAGCCACGGATCCCCGCCCGTGAACTCGAAGACCACGATCTCTCCGGCCACTGCGTCCACGGGCTCGGTGACCACGGTCCCCGCTGTCACGGACACGCTGACGTTCCATGGGGACGCGTCGTTCACCGGGACCTCGAAGGGCGCGGGCTGATCAAAGGGCAGGGGGTAACCCTCGGGATCCAGCATGTAGAGCCCCAACTCTGAGACACGGGCCGTGACATAATCCCCCTGCTTCGGGCCCCAGATAGCGCCCGAGGCTTCGTACGCTCCCTGGTACCAGTCGTCCTCCGGTGTGGAGTAGCCGATGTAGTCCTGGGAGTAGCCCACCACCAGGACCTCCTGGTCCGGGAACTCCTCGTGGATGTTCTCCTCTACCTCAAGGGTGCACGCTGTGACAGGCTCGCCGGGATAGGTCACCAGCAAGAGATCACCGATTCGAACCGACGAGAAGAAGGTCTTCCGCGGCATCCCCTCTCCGAGGAAGGCCTCCACGTCGAGGCAGGCCTTGTCGAGGCCCTCGATGGGGGTCCAGCCAACGGCCTCGTCGTAGCACTGATCGCCTTCCTTTTCGCAGTAGGCCCCGCCCCCTTCGTAGGGGAACTCGCCGTCCTCGTAGCCCAGGGCCTCCCGGTCGAGGGGCGCGTAGGCAAAGATGGAGGCCAGGGTAATTTCAGTGGTGGTCTCGATGTCGGGTACGAGGCCACCTACAAGGTCTCGGGCTACCTCGCCCACGCCCTCGATGCGGCCGTAGTCGCTGGGGATGGGGTCATCGCTCACGGGCTCAGGCGCGTCGTTTGGGGCCATGTCTCCGGCGCCCGCCTGCCAGAGCATCACGGTCACCGGGTAGTCGAAGGCTTCGCGGACCCTCTCCTCGATGCCACCGAGGATGTCCCGGCTGAAGTGCAGTGCGCCTGCGCCGATGACAGTACCGTGAATGGAGTGGACCATGAGCAGTGCCTTGGGCGCGCCGTCTTCCCCGTCGAAGCGCAGGACCCAGAGGCGGTCATCCTGGATGGGCGGATTTTCGCAGCGCCTGTCGTGGTGTAGCGCGTCGGTCAACACAGTGTCCCAGCCGAACGCTCCGGGCTCCATGTCCTCGATGGCCGCAAGGCACACCTGGGCGAAGCCGTCCATGAGCTGCCAGAAGAGCTGCGGGAAGAACTCGTCCGCAAGGATCTCCCAGATCATCCCGGGCATGATCCGGCCCGCACTCGAGTGGGTGTGGGTAGCACCGACGATCACGCGCCCGGTCCAATCATCCCCGGTCTCAGCGGTCAGGCGCTGCTCCAGCGCGTGGACGAGGAGCGGGCGCATGCCGATAAGGTCAGCCCGCACCAGGAGAAGCCGTTCGCCCTCTGCCTCTAGCGCGATGGCCCGGAGGGTCGGGTGCATGTAGACCGTCTTGGTCCCCGGGAAGTTCGCCGAGTAGGGCGACTTGCCCCCGCCCGAAGGGAAGTTGCCGCAGATGGGTATGCCCAGGGGAGCGGGGAGGAGCATGGACGCCGCGCC
>CAYOTU010000129.1:0-9363 GCA_964406905.1 uncultured Myxococcales bacterium
CCGGGCAGGTCCCGCCACAGCTCTTGAAGTGCGACGGGTTGTTCCCCATCAAGTCCTGCCACTCCTGCTGCGTCACCTCGGTAGACTTCAGGAAAAATGCTCGGCTGATGCACGCTCGATGCCGCTTCTCGTCATCGTCACGTCCCGGCTCGTCCGCGGGGGAGCCCATCTGGAAGCACCCCGGCTCTATACGTATGTAGCCCGCTATCGCAGCAGCGACCGTGTGCCCCAGCTTCTTCAGAAGCCTCCTCGCATCGGCCTCCCGGGGGTTGCCCAGCGGGTTGTTTTCGAAGGTCTCTATGAACAGCTCAACAGCCTCTCGGCCCTCAACGCCGCCGTCCGCGGCCACGGCCTTCACCTGCTTCCAGAGCTGCTCCACGCGAACGTTGTGGGCCTTGGCCTTCGCCTCACGCTCTGCCTTCTGCTGCGTCTCCAGAGCCTCTCGCGCTTCAAGCTCACGGCGCTCGGCCTCCTCGCGCTGCTTACGGGCCTGCGCAAACGCGGCCATCTTGTCTGCGAACTCGGCGTCGTCTGCCGAGTGATCCAGGATACGGACCCTGGACGGGCTCCCGACGGCCCGGCCGGACGGCCCGCGCAGAGCAATGCGTATGCCCGCCAGATCAGGTCCTGTTTCCTTTCGCGAAAGCCGCGGCGTCAGCCCAAGATCATCGCCAGACACCTGGGGGGTCTGGCTGCGCCCCGGATCGAGTGTCCGCAAAACCCCTCGCGCGTAGTCCACTGCCTCGGACGCGTTCACTCGATCGTCTCCGTCCGTATCGCCCCAGCCCCTGAGCGCGCCCAGCACGAGGTAGCTGAACGCGGGGCGGGCAGCGCCCGGCAACGCACCGGCCAGATCGCTGGACCTGCCCGCGGTGAGCACGGTTACGTCACGAACCGCTGCGAACGAGCCCGGCACAGAGAACTGCGTACCGGCCAGGAGCTGCTCCCCGTCGGTCCCCAGACCGCTGAAGCATGCGTCCAGCACCACGACCCGCGCAGCGCAGGTAGCGGTCTTCAGCAGCCCGAGAAGCTCTGAGCGCGCCAGGGTGTAGGGGTAGAAGTCCAACTCATCAGCGTGCGCGTCGACCCCGACCAGGACGCCGTCATTTCCGTCCTTTGTGGGCGCACCGTGCCCGATGAACACGAACCAGAGCGTCCCATCTTTGCCAACGTCTGAGACAGCGTGCATGAGCGCGGCGCGGATCTTCCGCGGGGTAGCGTCCGCATCTTCGAGCAACGCCACCCGCCTGGCCGGTACCTTGCGGACCTTGGTGAAGTAGTTGTACCAGTCCACCGAGTTACGGGTGGCGCCCTGGATGTCGGGCAGGCGGGTGTAGTTGGAGACACCCACCACCACGGCCGCGTCACTAGCGCCGCCGCCGGTGGCCTTCGGTTTCGCGGGAAACGCGGGCCATTCGGGCGCGCCGCCCGCGGCGAACACGGTCATGAACAGGATGAGTACCGCAGTCATTGTTGTCCTCCTTCCAGGCCACCGTTCCCCGCATTGTAACCCCCCGCTCCCTTACGGTCACGGCTCGTAAACTCATTTGCCTGTAGCACCCTCCTCTGATAAACAAGGGAACCTGATTCAGGAGGAATTCATGCTCGCTGAAAAGATCCTCCAGGGCGACGTACGGGCCGGGGCGCGGCTGATGCGCTGGGCTGACGACCGGGATCCGCGCGCGGTGCCCGAACTCCAGGCACTCTATCCCCACACGGGACGGGCCCACATCGTCGGGTTCACCGGCAATCCGGGCTCGGGGAAGAGCACCCTGGTGAACTCTGCGGTGCGGACCCTCCGGCAGGCGGGGAAGCGGGTCGGCGTGGTCGCTATCGACCCATCAAGCCCCTACACGGGCGGCGCTATCCTCGGGGACAGGATCCGCATGCAGAAGCACAGCGGCGACCCCGGGGTCTTCATCCGCTCCCTGGCCACGCGGGGGAACCTGGGCGGCCTGAGCCGCTCCACCAACGACGTGGTGACCGTCCTGGACGCTATGGGCTTCGACGTCATCATTGTGGAGACCGTGGGCGTGGGGCAGGACGAGGTGGACATCGTCAAGACAGCGCATACATCTGTGGTGATCCTCGTCCCCGGGCTCGGGGACGATATCCAGAACATGAAGGCCGGGATCCTGGAGATCGCGGATATCTTCGTGGTGAACAAGGCCGACCGGGACGGCGCAGAGCGGGTCGTGGGGGAGCTCAAGTACCTCCAACACCTCCTCTCCACCTCTGAAGGCCACCGGTCGATCCCGATAGTCAAGACCGTCGCCACACAAAGCCAGGGCATCGATGAGATGGTCCAGGCGATCAGCGACCACCGGACCGACCTCAAGGACGCGGGGCGCCTCGTCGCGCGTGAGGAGGACCGGGCCCGGGAGACGCTCCGCCGGATGCTCATGGAGCGCTTCCTCGTCCACCTCGAAGCAGCGGAGCGGGACGGCCTCGACGTCGAGGCCGTCATCGCGGACATCGTCGCCAGGCGGCAGGACCCCTACTCCGCGGTGAACGCGGTCTTTGCCGCGGCCCTGGCCCGCCCCATGGACGGGGAACCCGATCCATGAACCCCAGGATTCTGCGCTCCCTCTGGTGGATGTCGGCACTCGTCGGCGTCGCCTGGTGGCTCTCGGACCACTGGCTCCTCCTCCCCCAGCCTCCCCTGCCCTGGGCCTTTGTCCGGGCTGACCTCTGGGGGCTCCCGCTCCAGGCTTTGATCCTCGCCGCGGCCGCGCTGCTCCTGCGCCGGGACGAGGGGACCTCAGCCCTGGCCGCTGTTCCTCTGGTCCTGCTCCTCGCCGCGGCCCTGGCGCCGGCCCCCGGCGTGAATCGGGCCCCCTTCGCCATAGCGGAATACGCTACAGCGCTGTGCGACGGCACCGCGACGGGTGTGGTCACCGGCATCGCCGGGCTGGCGCTCCTGATCGCTACCCTGGCCGCGATCGCGGCCCTGATCACGGGACGGCTCCGGCGGATGGCGGGCGCAGCGCTCCTGGCCGTCGCGCTGGCCCCGCCCCTGATCCAGCTCCTGCTCCACGCGCTCGGCGTGGCCCCTGTGGCCGCTGCTCGGCTGGCCTGGTCGCTCGTTGCGTCCGTCACTGGCTTCGGACTGGTCTGGTGGGCTCTTCCCCGCCTCGCGGCCGGAGGCACGCTGGCAGTCCCCGGACGGTGGGAGAGCCGTGTACTCACAGGCCTCGTCCCCGCTGGGATCCTGCTGGCCTACGTCGCGGTGAAGCTGGAGGCAGCGGGCCTCTCCGCCGGTGATGAGAACATCTACTTCTACGACGTCCTCCTGTTCACCCGGGGGGTCATGCCTTACAGGGATTACTTCTTCGCGCACCCGCCCCTCCACGTCGCGGTCCCGGGGCTCCTGGCCCTGGTGACGGGCTTCTCCCTCGGGTTCCTGAAGCTCCTGCCCCTGTTGTTCTCCTGCGGGACGGGCCTGGCCATCTGGGACACCGCTAGACGTGGCTTCAAATCCGGGGGCGCGGTGGCCGCGGCCGTGGCCATGGCGGGCTTCCTCTTTGCGCTGGAGCAGCTCCAGGCCTCGTCAAACCTCACCGGGGTCAACCTCACTGTCCTCTTCGCGGCCCTCTCCCTCTGGTGCGTTGTCCTGGACCGGCCCCTGGCCGGCGGCCTCCTGGCCGGGGCCGCTGTCTCCACGGGCGTCTACGCGGCGCCCCTCCTGGCCGCGGTGCCCCTGGTCCTCGCGTTCCAGAACCCACGAGGACTCCTGCGCTTCGTTGCTGGAGCCGTGGGACTCGCTGGTGCTGTCAACCTCGGCTTTTGGGCCCTGGGCGGCCCCGCGTACTGGGATCAGGTCTACCTCTTCCACACCCTGAAGCCCGTCCGCGCTGAGCAGACAGAGGCCGGCTGGCTGGCCCTCCGGGGCCTGGACTGGGCCTGGCTGGTGGGGGTATGGGGCGTCCTCGTCGCTGGGATCTCGCTGCGGCGGCCCCTGGCCGAGCGCCTGGCCCGTCTGGGCCTCGGTCGTATGGCCCTCGCGTGGGTCGGGGCAGCTGTCGCGGCTGTTCTGCTGCTGATCTGGTACCGGTCCTGGCTCTCGGGCGAGCCTGCGGGGCCCGCCCGCGTCCTAGCCAATACCAACGTCTTCCTGGAGGGCAAGGAGTTCCTGCGCACAGCCTACTACCACGCGGGACTCCTCCTGGTAGCGCTCCTCCTGCCCTTTGCCTGGGCCGTGGCCCGAGCCGCTCGCGTCCCCTCGGTCATGAGATCCCGCGCCTGGACAAGCCCGGCCCTCTTCCTGCTGCTGCTCCTCGGCACCGTGGCGGAGTTGGCCGTCCTGCGCGAGACCTACAGCTTCTACTATGTCCTCCTCCTCCTCCCCGCGGCCCTTGCCGCAGGGGCCACAGCGGGGCTGGCCTGGGACGGGCTTCGTACCCTGGCCCAGAGATGCGTTGAGCGCCCGACGAGCGCGCTGCAGGGGCTCCGTCGAGCCGGGGCAGCGCTCGCTGTGACGGGGTTGGTCTGGGCAGCGAGCCTCGGCCCCGCGGTTGCGCTGGAGGTAGGCCGGGCCCGCTTCCCCCAGGAGGCGAAGGCCGCTGGGGACGTAAGTTGCTACCCATGGAAGGAGAGCTTCCCGGACAGCCCCTTCGGCGCGGCGGTCCGCGCGCGGGCATGGCGTCATTGCCGGATCAAAGGCGCGCTGGAGCAGCCGGTGACCCGGTTCCTCTGGAACAAGAAGCATCACTTCGCGAAGGCCCACGAGATCGCAGCCTACATCGCGGAGAACACCGAGGACGGCGAGACCCTGGTGGGCGCGTCCATGACAACGCCCCTCCTGGCGATCCTGTCGGGCCGGGACGTAGCGGCAAACTTCGTGGACACAAACCGCAAACGCTTCTCTTCGGGGCTCGCCACCGAGGAGGAACTCTGGGAGGCCGTGTGCCGCACCCCGGTGCGCTACGTGGTCGCGTCGCCCCGCAGCTTCTTCACCCCCCGGCGGATGTCCCGGCACCCGGTGATCCGCGGCTACTTCAAATTCGACAAGGCATTCAACGTCCCCGCGCTCAAGTTCTCCGGACGGTACCCCCTGGTGCTGTTCCGTAGGGTGGGCGACAAGCCGGACGACGAGGGGTACTATTGCCGCTACCCCACGGGAGAGAGGCAACCATGAAGGACGAGAGAAGAACCATGAATCCTCGTTGGTTCCCCTTTGGATTGGTGCCCGGCGATGAGGCCATACGCGGCTACCAATTGCATACAGGTCATATCATGACCGCGGGGCTTCTCACCGAAGCCCTCCGTTTCCTGTGGAACTTCTACGGCGAAGCAGAGCCCGCCGCGCTCGCCCAAGCCATGACCCAGGCAGCCTCGCAGCTCGGCGACTCGAACCGGGAGATGGTTCTCCTACGCCTCTCCGTTGAGAATCCGGCCATGGGCCCCCTCTCGAAGTTCTTTGGTGACGAGGCCCTCGCCAGCGCGTTTCCCTACGCGACTCTGGTCTCCATAATTGAGGAACATCTGGATCAATGCCCACACATGCCGACCCTGGGCCTGTCCCTCATGAACGCGCTCCGAGCCCCGATGCGTGCCCACCCGGATTCACTGGATGACCAGCTCGCATACGTGCGGGAACATTGGGCAGCTCTGCTCCCGGCCGACCTCCTGGCGCGCCTGGTTCTCGCTACGGACATCCTCGCTGAGGAGCAGCGCCACCGTGGCCTGGGCCCCGGGCCATCGAAGGTCATGGAGTTCGGTACCCCCGGGGATTCCGGCGACCTGGAGGAGGAACGCTTCAGCGCGGATGCAGACTGGATGTCCAACGTGGTCCTCCTGGCCAAGTCCACTTACGTGTGGCTGGACCAGCTCTCCAGACGCTACGGGAGGAAGATCGTCCATCTGGACCAGATCCCCGACGAGGAGCTGGACATGCTGGCCCGCTGGGGATTCACCGGCCTCTGGCTCATCGGGCTCTGGGAGCGCTCCGCAGCGTCAAAGAAGGTCAAAAGGGCGTGCGGAAACCCCGAAGCTGAAGCTTCGGCGTATTCCTTATGGGACTATGAAATCGCCAAGGACCTGGGCGGCGACGCCGCGTACCACGACCTGAGGCACCGGGCCGGGGACCGGGGGATCCGCCTCGCCGCGGACATGGTACCCAACCACACGGGCCTCGACTCCCGCTGGATGATCGAGCATCCGGAGCGCTTCCTCCAGCTCGCCCAGGCCCCCTACCCCGGCTACCGCTTCTCCTGCGAGGATCTCTGCGATCACCCGGACGTAAAGGTCCAGATCGAGGACGGCTACTGGGACAAGCGGGACGCGGCCGTGGTCTTCAAGCATACGGATCACCGCAGCGGACGGGTGCGCTACGTGTACCATGGCAACGACGGCACCTCCATGCCCTGGAACGACACTGCGCAGCTCGACTTCCTCCGTCCAGACACACGGGAGGAGGTGATCCAGCGGATCCTCCACGTGGCCCGCCGCTTCCCGATCATCCGCTTCGACGCGGCCATGACCCTGGCGAAGAAGCACATCCAGCGCCTCTGGTATCCCCGGCCAGGAGATGCGGGCGCTATCCCGTCCCGCGCTGAGCACGGCATGTCAAAGCCGGACTTCGACGGGCACGTACCGGTGGAGTTCTGGCGGGAGGTGGTGGATCGGATGGCCGCTGAGGCACCGGACACCCTCCTCCTCGCAGAGGCCTTCTGGATGATGGAGGGCTACTTCGTAAGGACCCTGGGCATGCACCGGGTCTACAACTCCGCGTTCATGAACATGCTCAAGATGGAGGAAAACTCCAAGTATCGGAGCACCCTGCGCAACGTACTGGAGTTCAGCCCCGAGGTGCTGAAGCGCTTCGTCAACTTCATGAACAACCCCGACGAGCGCACAGCGGTTGAGCAGTTCGGCAAGGGGGACAAGTACGTCGGCTGCGCGCTGCTCATGGTGACCTTGCCGGGCCTCCCAATGTGGGGTCACGGTCAGACCGAGGGCTTCACCGAAAAGTACGGAATGGAGTACCGCCGCGCGTATAAAGACGAAGAGATCGACCAGGATCTTGTCCGGCGCCACGAGGCGGAGATATTCCCGCTGATGCACCTGCGCCATCTCTTCAGCGGTGCGGAGCACTTCGCGCTCTTCGACTTTGTCCGCGGCGAAGGCGCTGTGGACGAGAACGTCTTCGCGTACACCAACCGCGCAGGGAACGACCGGGCCCTGATCCTGTACAACAACGCATACGAGAGCAGCTCGGGCACGGTCCACACCTCCTGCGCAGTAAACACCGCGACCGGGGACGCGCAGCATCTGGTGCGCCGCAGCCTCGTCGAGGCCCTCGCCCTGCCCACCGGCGACGCGGATCTGGTGACCTTCCGGGACCACCGGACAGGCCTCCACTACCTCCGCTCGTGTCCGCGTCTCGCGGCTGAGGGCTTCCACGCGATGCTCGGGGGATACCAGTACCACGCGTTCCTCGACTTCCGCCTGATCCACGATGGGAACGGTGAGTGGCACCGCCTGGAGGCCAAGCTGAACGGCGCTGGGGTGCCTGACCTTGGCTTGGCCCTGGAGAAGCAGCGGTTGGAGCCCCTGCTGGAAGCGGTGCGAATCCTGCTGGATGCTGCCCCGCCGGATCGGTTGGTATTCCTGGCCGCGACGGTCATCAGCGCGCTCAGCGAGGACGGCACCGCACAGGCGATCCTCCTGGAGCGGGTCCTGCATGAGGTGCTTGAGGCCCCTGCCGTGGACACGGCCCTGGTGCTTTCAGGCTGGGCCGAAGACCAGAGCCCTGCAAAGGCCTTCCTTGAAGAGCCCGCAGCACGACGGCTGCTTCAGATCCACGAGCACGAGGGCGTCGAGTGGTTTGACCGAGAGGGCCTGGAGACCCTGGTGACAGCGTGGTTCAGCTACGGTGAGTTCATGGCCACGAAGCGGTCAACCGAAGCCGCGGCCGAGACCGAGGGTCTCGATGCGAAGACGATCATCGAACTCGCAGAAAAGGCCGGCTACCGAGTCGACCAGTTCCGCAAGCTGCTGATGGATCTCCCTGACTAAGCGTCCGCCGCAAAACAAATCAGGCATTCGGCCGCCGTTGCATCCGCTCTCGCGGCGTTGCGTAACCTCAACATACCGACAGTATGCCTGCGGCAGCGCGCCTTGCGAGAGCGGCGCATCAACGCCCTCGGTGCGATCTGTTTATTTTGCGACGGACCCTAACCCAAACCTGATGTATAATGGATCCGAGTCGAGGTGAACCATGGATGCTGTCAGCATACGGAACGACATCGTCGATCGGGTCCTGAAGATATATCCCGAGGCGACCCGGATCCTGCTCTTCGGATCACGGGCCAGGGGAACCGACCATCCGGACAGCGACTTCGACCTCCTCGTTGTAGCGGAGAGTGAGTTAGCACCTGCGCGACGTGCCGCTCTCCTCCACCTGGCGCTCCGAGACCTGAGCGAGGCGTTCGACATCATCGTGGCGACACAGGATGAGTTCGAGCGCAATCTGGCGTGGCGGAGTAGCATCATATTCACCGCCGCGACTGAGGGAGCCATTCTGTATGAAGCAGCGTGACGATTCCGAGGTGGCCGCCTGGTCGACCAAGGCAATCGGCGATCTCCGAATGGCGCTACTCGCCCTCGACGCAGAGGATCCGCTGCTCGATCAAGCCTGCTTCCATTCCCAGCAGGCCGTAGAAAAGGCCCTCAAGGCGCTGATAGTCGCAATCGGCCACCCTGTACCAAGGACCCATGATCTTCTGGTCATCCTCGATGGATTGGTAGACTCCTTCCCCGATCTGAACCACTTCGCTCCCGCCCTCGCTGCACTGAACCCGTACAGCGTCACGCCTCGATACCCGAGTTGGCTCGCGCCGGAGACCCTGGATGAAGCGACCGAGGCAGTACGATCAGCGGAGACCATCCTGCAGACAGTCCAGAAAAACTTGGGGCACTTGACGAAACCCACAACTGACTGAAGGAAGGAACGGCCCGAGACAGCAGGAGGATCTGCGGCTGTAGCAGGAAGCTGGTTAGAAGTGCGGGCTACACGCAATGCCAGTCAGATAAGGCAATCCGTCAGCCCGGAATGTAGCCCTGCGACTTGTGGGAGGGGCTTCAGCCCCGATTCGTCCCTGTGGGAGGGGCTTCAGCCAAACCGAATCGGCCCTAAAGGGCCTCCCACAGAAACACACCACAATCGCGTCTGCCTTAACTGATTGGCATTGAGGCTAGACGGTCGACAAGCTCCCGGTTCCGATTGCGAATGCTCGACACCTGCGGTCGCGGCTCTGATTGGTTTTTGGGCAAATTCGTGGCCGGGGCCGAAGGGTGAGGAAGTCGGCCTCGGTCATCATTCCGCCCAAGAGGTGGAAAATGGGCGGGGCGTGGTCGCAA
>CAYOTU010000130.1:0-9343 GCA_964406905.1 uncultured Myxococcales bacterium
TGATGGGGCAGGTGGAGCATCGGGGCGAGAGGGGGTTGCATAGCTGCTGCCCGAACGCGACGAGGAGGTCGTTGTACCGTATCCAGTACTCCCGCGGCAACTTGTTGCGCAGGGCCATCTCCGTGTGATCCGGGGTCTTGGTTTTTACGTAGCCCAGGCGGTTGGAGATGCGGTGGACGTGGGTGTCCACGCAGATGGCCTCGTCGCCGAAGCCGATGGCGACCACTAGGTTGGCTGTCTTCCGGCCGACCCCGGGGAGGGACAGGAGGAGGGCGAGATCGTTTGGGACCTCGCCGTCCCAGCGCTCCAGGAGCTGGCGGCAGACCTCGATGATCGTGCGGGTCTTGTTGTTGTAGAAACCTACCGGATAGATTGCCTCGACGATGGCCTCGGGGGTGAGCTGCACCATGTCCTTGGGGTTGTTGGCCAGGGCCCAGAGGCGCTCGATGGCCCCCGCGGTGGTCTCGTCCCGGGTCCGGAGGCTCAAGATCGTCCCGATCAGCACCAGGAACGGGTCCTTGCGTCCCTGCGCCACGAGCCCGCATTTCTCACCAGACATCGTCGCGAAGTCGTCGAGGCCCTGCTGTGTCGGGCCGCCCGGACCAGAGCAACCGGAGGCGGTGTTGACATACCGTTGAGGATTGTGGCGGGAGGAACGGCCTGAGACAGCAGGAGCATCGGCGGCTGTAGCAGATGGATGGTGAGAAATGCGGGCTAGCTGGGAGACGATGGGCTCACGCCACTTCGGGTACTCAACCTCCAGGCGTCGCACCACCTCGTGGATTGTCTCGTCGTCGATGAGCTTCATATCAGTTTGCCCGGATAGAGGCCGTGGAGCCGGGCACCATCCTCGGCGCGATGGAGTTCGATGATTCCGCCGGGCTCGATATAGAAACGGAGGATCTCGTCGAGGGGCAGGCGCAGGAGACGCGCGGAGAGGGCCAGGATCACGAAGAGATGCGCGACGACGATTGTATCGCCCGGATGCTCCGCAGCAGCGTCAACAAACCATGCCTCGACCCGTCGCACCACGTCGCCCAAGCTCTCCCCTCCGGGGAAGCGGTAGCGCTCCGGCCCCGCGTCCCAGCGAGCCCGCTCTTCAGGTAGCTCGTCCCATCGTCGGCCTTCGATGCGGCCCATGTCCAACTCCACCAGGGCCTGCGCCAGGCGAACAGGTACGCCGATGTGACTCCCCACACGGCGGGCGCTGTCCCGGGCCCGGGACAGGGGGCTCGAGAAGAGCCGCACCCCTGGACGGATTCGGCGGGCCAGGAGCGCACCGGCCGCGTCGGCCTCAGCCTCCCCCGCATGGGTGAGCGGCGGGTCGCCTCGTCCCAGGAGGACCCCGCCGCGGTTCCCCTCGGAGCTGCCGTGGCGAACAAGGAACAGGCGAGCCCTCTCCGGTTCCCATGTGCGTACGTCGTGCAGGTTCAGTCCCCCCGTACGTGTTGACATCAGCTACTCTAGGGTGTTGAATCTATCGGTGTCAATCTGAACGGCACGCCCCTGAAAGGAGCACGTACAGTGACTCGTCGACTGATTTCTCTCAGCTTAGCGTTGATTGTTGTTGTCGGACTGGTTTCCGCGGTGGATGCCCTCGAACCCCGCGGAAAGAGATCCGGCCGGAAATCCTTAAAAAAGGCGCCGCTGACCATGAGCGACGACCTCAAAAACGAGGTCTACGTGGTGCTGGAGAAGGGCACCCGCAGTCCGGACATGACCACCCGCGGCCTCGCAGTGGAGAACATCGCGCTGGTCAAGGAAGACACCACCAAGGACTACGTCATCGACGCACTCAAGGACCCCCAGTGGGTGGTCCGTCGGGCAGCGATCCGGTCCCTGATCCGCATGGGCAACCCGGCCTATCGGACCGACTTTGCTCGCGCTGTGGTGGACCGATCTCTCTACCGGGGCGATCTCAATCCCCTGCCTCTTCTGCTGGAGATGGATCGGGGCGAGGCCTTCGCACTGCTGACCGAGATTGCCGGCAAGACCGGGGACATCCTCCCCGACGTCATGGCTTTTCTGCGGGAGAACGACCGCGACTTCCTGATGGCGTTTCTGGAGAAGGGCAAGGAGATCCCCGAGATTCGCGCCTATCTCATGAAGCACCTTGAGGAGTTCGGGACGCCGGAGACCTTCCCACTCCTGGTCTCAGCGATTTCCAGCTTCGACAAGAAGGAGTTGCTCAAGGCGTTCGGCTTCCTCAAGACCCTGGGGACCGAGTACCCGATGCCCTTCCTGAATGGCTACCTGAAGGACGACAGCGACGAGGAGATCCAGCTTGCGGCTGCGGAGGTGGCGGCCGCTCGGGGCGACACCGCGGCCGTGGACATCATCCTGCCACTGTGCGACTTCAACGAGGTACACGATCAGGTGCGCTGCCTGGTGGCCCTCAAGGGTGTGGCGAAGCATCCCGACGTGGTGGAGCGGGCGAAGATGTTCCTTTACGGGGATCCCAACGCGCAGACCCTCTTCGCAGCGTACGACCTGCTGACCAAAGCCGGGGTCGAGGAGATCTATGACCGCATCTACAAGCAGATCAACAGCACAAACACCGACATCCGCGCCACCGCTGTGTTCTTCATCGGCCGGGTGCGGGGCAACAGGGCTCTGCCCAAGCTCCACGAGCTCCTCGCTGACGGGAACCAGCAGGTCCGAATCCGGGCCATCGAGGCCATCGGTGAGCTGCGCCAGGCCGAGTCCGTAGGGCCCCTGGAGGGCGCGATGATGAACGAGTCCAACCCGGACGTGCGTAAGAAGATCGTCCAGGCCCTGGGACTCATCGGCGACCGCTCGGTGATCCGGGTGGTATCCTTTCTGATCACGGATCCCACGGTCAAGTCCGAGGCCGTGGCCGCGCTGGCAGGCATCAAACACCGGGACGCGCTCCTGACCCTCCAGAATGTCCTGAGCAACAGCTTCTCCAAGGAAGACCGGGCCCTGGCGCTCAAGGCCATGTTCCGGATCTCCGCGGGGGAGGCCCGGCCCGCGTTCAAGCGTGCCCTGGGTTGGTTGCCTCCGGGGTTCATGGAGGATATGGCCAAAGAGCTGGGCGATGCCTTCCTTCCTCATATCAAAACAGCCCTCGCCAGCATCTACCCGTCGGCTCGTCGGGACGCTGTGATGGCCTGTCGGCATCTGTCTCCGGCCACTGAGACCGAGCTCATGGAGCAGGCCCTCTTCGCGACGAAGCACGGGGATCTCAAGATCTACATCCTCGATCGCTTGGTGGAACTCAAGGGCGCGGTTGTATTGCCGATCCTCGAGGCCTTCTACAAGGACGAAGACCTTGGCCTCCGGACCCGAGCGATCCAGCACGCTGCGAACCTGGTCCAGCCCGGAACCGCGTCTCTGGATAAGTTGAAGGATCTCCTCATGGAGACGGATGAGACTGTTCGGGTCGCGGCCGCTGCCGCGATCATCAGGGTTTATACGCCGAAGACCGAGAACAAGGCCCCTGGGAAGAAGTCCAAGCGGTCCCGGTAGCATTATGGCCTACCGTATCGTCCTCTTCGACGTGGACGGCACTTTGCTGGACTCCAGCGGTGCGGGCCGCCGCGCTTTCCAAAGCACTTTTCAGAACCTGCACGGAATCCCCGACGCTTTCGCTGGCTACGACTTCGCCGGTCGTACGGATCTGGGGATTGTCCACGACGCGTTCACCACTCATCTGGGACGAGCACCGTCCGACGAAGAGATTTCAGCCGCGTGCGAGCGGTACCTGGACCAGCTCGAGGAGGAGTTGGCCCGGCCTGGAGTCCAGGTCCGGGTTCTGCCTGGCATCCGGGCACTCCTCGAAGCCCTGACCGAGACGGACGTCGCTGTGGGCTTGGCCACGGGTAACCTCGAGCGGGGCGCGTACCTGAAGGTCGGAGCCGCGGGGCTCGATGGTTTCATGCCCTTCGGCGGCTTTGGCTCAGACAGCCGGGACCGGACCGCTCTGACGAGCTTGGCAGCGAAACGGGGAAGGGCTGTGCTCGGTGAGGACGTCCCCGGGGATCGGATCCTCGTGGTCGGTGACAGCCCCCTGGATATCCGGGCCGCGCATAGCGCCGGCCTTCACGTCCTCTCGGTGCTGACAGGGTGGACGCCCGTGGAGGAGCTGCGCTCCCTGGAGCCGGAGCATCTCCACGCCGATCTGTCGGACACGGAGGCCGTGCTGCGCCTGGTCGAAGAGGGAGGACGATCATAATGAGCCGCTTCTGGAGCCTGAAGAGTCGGATCTTGTACGCGATTGTAGCCCTGGTGGTCCTCACCGTGGGATCGACCCTGTTCGTCCTCCACGGGAAGATGCGCGACGCCGCTGCCCGTGGGGACTACCTGGCGAAGCATATGAACCGGCTCCTTTCGTTCCAGGACAGCGTTCGGGGCTCCGTGGAGTTCGCTGCCCGTTGTATGGCCCGGGATCCCGCCGTGCAGCAGGCCTTCCGGTCCGGGGACCGTGCTGCCATGGCGACCCTGGCGGAGAGCACGCGGACAGAGCTGTCCCTCTCGATGCCCTACGACGCTGTCTGCTTCCTGGGTCCCTACGGGGAGCCACTGGCCTGTGCGGGGAAGATCGAGGAAGCCCTCTTCTCGACCAAGGCCCTGGACGACCTCCGCGCTGCACGTTTCTCCACGGGGCTCATGGCCGCGAAGCCAGGCGGCCTCTATCTTTTCGCTGCCGACCCGGTGACCATCGAGGGTGAGCTGGTCGGGGGCCTGTTCCTGGCCGCGCCCGCTCGCTACGTATTCTCGGACTACAAGGAGCAGTCCGACAGCCGCAAGGACAAACAGCACGGGCTGATGTTCGTGGTGGATGGAGCGGTCCGAACCGCCACCCTTCCGAAGGATGACTACGGTGAGCTGACCAAGGCGTTCCACAGCACCGCGCGCACCACCATGGAGGGAGACACCGAAGTTCGGATCTTCGATCTGCGGGGCAAAACCCGGGACTATCATTCCCGGGTGCTCCAGGGATACGGACCGGGCGGCGTCGGAGATGTCGGCGAGCTGGTCCTGTTCCGGGTCCGATCGAGCTACGAGTCCCGGGTCTACGACAACCTCTGGCCGGTTCTCTACGTGGGCTTCGGCGGCGTTGCGGCCGCGATCCTGCTGGCGTTCCTCCTGGCGGGCACGATCACCCGGCCGATCAACCGGTTCCGGGAGATGGTTGCCGGTCTCGCGTCGGGGGACGCGGACCTGTCCACGCGCCTGCCCATCCGGGGCGCGGATGAGATAGCGTGCCTCGGTCAGGAGCTGAACAAACTCCTCGAGGGCCTCAACAGCATGGTCTTTCATATCCGGGACTCCAGTCTGGCCCTGGGGGGATCTGCCCAGGAGATCTCCCTGGTGAGCACCCGGATGCTCGAGGGCGCGCAGGGTCAGGTCCACCGTATCGAGAACTCCACCTCCCAGGTGAACGAGCTGAGCCGGACGATCCAGGAGATTTCCCAGCGGGCCACCAACGGCGCGCGCATGGCCACCGAGGGGAAGACCTCCGTCGAGAGCACGGACCAGGGCATGGAACGTCTGCGCAAGGCAATGGACGACGCGTGGATGCGGATACGCAAGCTAGAGGACAACGTCAAGAACATCGGAAAGATAGCGGGGATGATAAACCGCATTACCGAGGAGAACACGGTTCTCGCGCTCAACGCGTCCATCGAGGCAGCCCGGGCCGGGGCCGCTGGCCAGGGCTTCGCGGTTGTAGCACAGGAGATGCAGCAGCAGGCCCGCCGGGTCGAGCGGAACTCCAAGGAGATCATCGAGAATATCGGCGCGGTCCAGCGCGGGACCCAGGAATCGGTCAAGGCAATGGAGATCGGCCGAAGCGAGGTGGACAAGGGCGGCTCCCTGGTCAACGTGACCCTGCACCGTCTGGCGGAGATCTCCTCTGTGATGGAGGAGACAGCAGAGGCGGTTAAGGAGCAGGCCGTGGCCTCCGACGACATCGTGCTTATGATGCGGGAGGTCCAGCGAATAGCGAACGAGGCGCTCCAGGCTTCGCAGCAATCCGTAGAGGAGGGCAGCAGCATCCGCAATCGTGCCAGAGATCTGGCGGCCCTGGTGGGGCGGTTCAAGGTCCGGGGGGTCGAGGCGCCCGCTGGCGGCGACAAGGCCCTGCTGCCTGCACCCGAGGACAATGATATCTGAGCTTGATCTTGCCCGCCGCTGGATTCCGGGCTAGAATTCTTGCGATAGACAAGCAGATGATATTGGAGGATACCGATGGTCAGTGAGCAGTTCAACATGTCCACGCTCCGGGCGATTCCGATCTTCTCACCCCTTTCCGTCGAGGATCTCGATGAGCTCCGGCCCGCTGTCCAGGTGGTGGCCGTGGAGGGCGGCGAGGTCGTGGTGCGCGAGGGCGACTCAGCGGACCGTCTCTACTGCCTGGTCGAGGGAGAGGTGCAGGTGGTGAAGAACTACCTCGAGTCCGGCGCGCAGACAGTGGACATCCTGAGTCCGGGTGACTACTTTGGCGAGATGGCCCTGGTGGGCGAAGACATCAAGCGCTCCGCTACGGTGGTCACAACCGAGGCCTCGAAGTTTCTGGCCATGGACAAGGACGCGTTCAGCGCTGTCCTCCTGGGCAACGCCAAGATAGCGTATGCGGTGCTGATCGAGGCTTTCCGCCGGCTTCGTCAGGCCAACGATATCATAGCGACCCTTGAGGAGAGTCGCTGAGAGCCTCCGGTGGTCTTTACCTTGTGTTTTTTCGCACGAGAGGATAGCTTGATGCCCAAATAAGGATTGGGTGTTGGGTCAGTTTCCAGTTGAAATGGGCAGCCTTCTACCTTAATATCCGATGACAAGTGAGATGTCCTACACGGAATCGACGTTGCGTTGACTTTTTTTGAGATGGGAGAAGTGAGATGATGAACGGCAAGGCTCGGTGGTCCCTGGTTTTGAGTTTTGTCCTGGCGCTCGGCGCTACGGGCTGCACCGGCGGCGATGGAACACCCGGTGGTGGGGACGACACAACAGCGGATGTCGGCGGCGACGCAGTGGCCTGTGACGAGGCTGCACAATGCGACGACGAAAATCCTTGTACAACGGACGAATGTGTGGCCGGTGTGTGCGTATGGACGCATGTGGACAACACCTGCGACGACGGCAACGCCTGCACCGAGAACGACATGTGCGCGGGGGGTGTGTGCGAGGGTACGCTCAAGGTCTGCGATGACAACGTGTACTGCAACGGCGTTGAGTCCTGCAACGCGGTGACAGGTGCGTGCGAGGACGGCGAGGCCCCGGTGATCGACGACGGCGTGGACTGCACGCTTGACGAGTGCGACGAGGACGCTGACAAGGTCATACACGTTCCCAACGACGCAATCTGCGACGACGAAAACACCTGCACCTCCAACGTTTGCGATCAGACCCTGGGCTGCCAGATCTCGGATCGGGACGGCGAGGACTGCGAGGACGGCAGCCTCTGTACCGTAGACGACACCTGCGATGGAGACACCTGTGTCGGCGTGGATGTGGTCTGCGACGACGGCGAGTTCTGCAACGGCCTTGAGACCTGCGACCCTGACACCGGCGACTGCGCGGATGGCACCTCCCCGGAGCTGGACGATGGAATCGACTGCACCGTGGACGAGTGCGACGAAGAGAACGACGCTGTCACCCACATCGGTGACGACATGGCCTGTGACGACGACAACTCCTGCACTGTAGACACCTGCGACCTTGAGCAGGGCTGTCTCTTCGACACCCTCGATGACGGCGAATCCTGTGACGACGAGAACGAGTGCACCGAGGATGACGTCTGCGGCGGCGGCGTATGCCTGCCTGGCAAGTTCATCTGCGTCGAGGACTGCGACAACGACATCGATGACGACCAGGACGACCTCGTGGACTGCGACGACGATGACTGTGCGCTGGACATGTCCTGCCAGCCTGGCGGCGATCTTTGCGGCGAGGCCTTCGATCTCACCCTGGGGATGCCCCTCACCGCGGCCGACGCGGGCGCGATGATCCAGTTTTTCGGGACCACCGTGGGTAAAACAAACGTGTTTTCCGGCTCGTGCGACGACGACACGGCCGCGGCCGCGGACACGGTCCACAAGGTCGAGCTGGCCGAGGCCCTCGGTCTTCAGATCTCAGCGGACTTCGACGGCGGCGCCTGGGCTGCGCTTTACATCCTGAATGAAGCCTGCACCGAGGATTTCCACTGCGCGACCATGGAGTCCTCGGATCCCACCACCCTCACGGTGGTGCTCCAGCCGGGGACCTATTTTATCACCGTGGACGGCGCTTACCCTGGCGACGTGGGCACATACACCCTCGAGGTGGAGGTCTTCATGCCCTCCGACACCGAGGTGGACTGCGGCGACGGCATCGACAACGACGCTGACGGTCTGGTGGACTGCGACGACGACGAGTGCGTGGACGCGGAGATCTGCAACATTCTCACCGGCGAGACATGTGAGGACGCGCTGCCCCTGACCGATGCGCCCCTGACCGTGGACGCGGTCGGCACCGAGGTGGTCATCACGGGCACCACGGTGGGCAACAGCGATGACGTATCGGGATCCTGTATTGCGGATCTCACCAATACCCCGGATCTGATCTATTCCTTTGAACTGACGGATCCACTCATCGTCAGCGCGTCCTTCGATTTCACCGGCAACAAGTGGCCCGCTCTCTACCTGTTCAGCGATGGCTGCGAGGCCGACAATGAGTTGGTCTGCGTTACCGCCAAGTCCGATGCAGCGACTCTGACCATGGGCCTCCCCGCTGGGACCTACTTCCTGGTGCTGGACGCGTCCTACAACAATGACTCCGGGCCCTTCACCCTCACGGTGGGCTTCGACGCTCTGCCGGATACGGAGACGGACTGCGCCAACGAGATCGATGATGACTTGAACGGTCTGACCGACTGCGACGACCCGGCCTGCGACGAAGATCCGCTCTGCGTCGGCTTTGACGGGGACAACTGCGCCAAGCCCTTCCTGGTCAACGGTGGCCTGCCAGTTACCGTGGATTTCTACGGTCAGACACTCACCTACGCCGGTACCACCGACGGCCTGCAGGACTACTACGGCGCTTGCGCGGTCGCAGCGACGGGCTCGCCCGACGCTGTGTATATGATGGATGTCCAGGATCCGGTTGTAGTCCATGTGACCCATGATTTCGAGGGCTCCTTCTGGCCAGCGCTCTACGTAATGAGCGGAGACTGCGATACAGCGACGCTTCTGGGGTGTGATACAGCGACCTCCGGTGCGGCGGAGCTGACCCTGGCCCTGCCCGCGGGGACCTACTACTTCGTCATCGACGCGAACTACGCTGGCGACGCGGGACCCTACACCTTCGAGTTGACATTTGTCGCACCGCCAGCCACCGAGACGAT
>CAYOTU010000131.1:0-9315 GCA_964406905.1 uncultured Myxococcales bacterium
TTTCCAAGGTCGGCTTCAGGGAGTTCACCCCGTCCCGTGGCGAGAACGTGGGTGTTGCGATCCTGGTGGACATGAGCGGATCCAACAAGGGCTTCGTAAAGCCCTACCCGCCGTACTACGAGGTGAACAACGAGGATCCCTCGGGGAAGCACGACGACGCGCTGATGAACTTCGCGGACCGGGCCTCGGATATCGCCGGGACCCGAATGAACGCTGTGAAGACGATCATCGAGAGCCTCAACGCGGACGACAAGTTCATCGTCTTTACGTTCCGGGAGTATGGGATCGATGTTGTCTGTGATCTGCCCGGTGATGAGATGCCGGACAACGACACGAAGAAGGACAACTGCTACGGCTCCAACCGCAGCTTGGTCCTCGGTGATGGCGACTTCGGGCCCCTGGACGACGTCAAGTCCAACGTGGGCGGCCGCAGCCCGCTCTGGACAGCGGTGGAGCAGGTCTACGACTACATGGACAAAGACCCCCGGACCAAGAGCACGAAGTACAAGCACATTGTCGTGATCACCGACGGGCCGGATACCTGCTCCGAGTCATCGAGCCTTGACCAATGCTCAGGCTCCTGCGCTCAGTTCTCCACCCCCTTTGAGACGGTGCGCACGATGATCGAGGGGATCCCGTTCGAAGACCGAATTCCCGTTCACTTCATCCAGTACCAGGCGATGGGCTACCTCGACCGGGACCCCCGCCAGCAGGAGATCTCCTGCCTCACCTCCGGCCACCACCTCTTCCTTAATTCCGAGGACTTTGCAACGCAGAACCTGGCCAACGAGTTCCAGCGGCTGGCCCTGAACCTGCGCTACACCTTCGGCGGATACTGGGAGTTTGCGATCGAGATGACCAAGCTCGGCGAGGACAACTCTCTGCCCCGGGGCTGGAACTACGGCATCGGGGGGACGGGCAAGGTCCTGGCTCTCGATGACAGGTTCCTGGTCAAGACAGACGACCCCTTCGACTTCGAGGTCGGCGGCGACGCTGTAGACCGCCGCGTGAGCCTTCGCAAGGATTGCAAGACCGACGGCGACTGCCCTGATTCGGAGGCCGGTGGGGTTTGCACCACCCGAACCTGGTGGTGCGACGACGACACCCTCGAGTGCAACAGCGCTGTGGACTGGGCCGAGAACGGCCCCGGCGGTGCGGCCTGCGGTGAGGTGGATGCTGTGGTGCGGGTACAGGTGCGCTACATCAACAGCGGCCTGGAAACCGAGACCAAGGAGGCCAGCCTGGGCCAGCTTCCTTCCTTCTGCTGCAACGGGGCCTGCACACCCCCGATGCCGCCTCTGGTCCCCGACGAACTCGCCAAGAGCGGCGGCACGGTCTGCTTCGAGTACGAGGACGAGAGAGGTTGGGTCTGGGACGAGAGCGAGCTGGAGTGGGTCTACTGGGCCGATCTGTATATCAAGGCGGGTTGTGTCACGACATGGACCGATCTCAAGCCAGCGCTGGCCTACGGCGTCAACGAGAATCCAGCAGTGGCGGACTTGAAATGGGAGGACCATTGGGACTGCCAGGACAAGCAGAACTGCTTCCCACCCCCTGGGGCGGGCAACTAAATCATGGGAAACACAGGCATGAACCCGGGCGGAGAGGGTGGAAACATGAAGAAAGGCAAGGTCATCATCGGTATCCTGGTGCTTGCGGCGTTTGCGTTCAACGCGGCGCCACTGTTCGCTGAGGAGACGTCCCAGCTTGACACCTACCTGGATAAGTACTGGGGCGAGAAGCGGAAGGTCAAGGTCATCCAGAAGCGCCTCTTCCAGAAGCAGGGCCGCATCGCATTGACCCCCCACTTTGGGGTGATCCCCAACGACGAGTTTTTCAACTACGTCCCGTTGGGGCTGCGCGCTGCCTACTTCTTCTCCGAGGACATCGGGCTGGAGATCTGGGGTCAGTATCTTTTCAGTGCGAAGAGCGACCTCGAGGAGTTCCTGAACAACGAGTTCTATATCAAGACCACGACCCCGCAGGTCCTCCTATGGAACTCGGGCATCAACGGTCTCTGGTCGCCGATCCACGGAAAGCTCGGGATCTTTACGAAGAAGCTCTTTCATTTCGATTTCCACTTTGCGTTCGGCGCTGGTGCGGTCGGCACCACCGTCCGCACCCGCAAAGAGGGTGGGGCGGAGAAGTCCCGCGTGGATGTCGCAGGGAACGTCGGCGTCGGCGCTCGTATGTACGTGATCGACTGGGGCGCGGTGCGGGTCGAGTATCGTCACTTCTTCTTCGCTGCGACCGAGGAGATCGGCGGTGTCTCCTTCCCGGCGGAAATAACTTTCGGCTTCGATTTCTTCCTTAACTAGGCGGAGGAGCCATGATGATGCGAAAAAATGCATGGACCCTCCTCCTGGCTGTCGCGATATGCGGCGGGGTGCTCCTGGGCCCCTCGGATGCCTTCGCTATTTCCAAGGGGGAGATTATTACGCTCGCCAAGCTTCAGATCTCCGAGGAAGAGATCATCGCGGCCATTGAGAAGGACCGCACGATCTTTAACCTCACCATCAATGACATCCTCGAGCTTAAGAACGCGGGGGTGCCGGAGAAAGTGATCCGTTTCATGTTGGCCACGCCCCAGAAGTACGCTGGCGGCGATCCGGGCGACACCATCAAGGCCGGTGACACCACCAAGCCCGTGGACACAATCAAGCCCGTCGAGGAGAAGACCCCGGAGGAAATCCGGGCCGAGGCTGAGCGGGGCCGCCTCGAAGCCCTGCGCCTGAAGCGAGAGCAGGAGAAGGCCATGGAGGCCCAGAAGTCTGCCTACGCGCAGGGGCAGCTCAAGGCAGGGATGGAGTACGCTGAGGACGGCAAGTTCGTGGACGCGATCCTGCACTTCCAGGGCTTCATCACCAAGAACAACTACCAGCCCAACTCTGACGAGTACTACAACGCCCGGTACGGGATGGCCCTGGCACTGGTCAAGGCGAACCTCTACGAGTCCGCGGCCAACCTCCTGCTGGAGATCGTGCTGCAAGGGCCGGAGAAGCCCTTCTTTAAGGGCGCTTTCCGTCACCTCACCGCCATGCGCAAAAAGGTAGCGTATTCGCCCCCGGATCTGGAGCAACTTACCCAGTTCTTCGTGGGTAACTTCTCCCGCCGGTTCCAGGACGAGTATGCCTACTTCCTCGGGGAGTTCTTCTACGAGGGTAACAACTACTCCATGTCGCTCAAGTACTTCGAGCAGGTCTCGACGGACTCGCCGGTGTACGCGAAGGCCCGCTATCTCACCGGCCTGATCCAGGTCGCCAACCAGATGTACAAGTCAGCGGTGGGTTCCTTCCAGGCAGCGGTCGAGTCCTCGTCCACGAACAAGTCTGATGTCCACGTGGCGTATCTGGCCTACCTGGCATTGGCGCGGATCGCATACGAGACCGGCAACTACGACGGTGCGATCTACTACTACCGGAAGATCCCGCGGACCTCCATCCGACTGGCCGAGGCCTTCTACGAGATGGGCTGGACCTATTTCATGAAGCAGGACCACAGCCGCGCTATCGGGACCTTCCACGCGCTGCATAGCCCGTTCTTCTCCGAGTACTTCTATCCCGAGCTATGGATCCTCGAGGCCACGGTCTACATGAACCTTTGCCAGTACGACAACGCCCGGGGCGCGCTGGAGATGTTTAAGCGCCACGTCTCTGCCAAGGGAGTGCCCCTGGCGCAGTTCATGCGGAACATGCGGACCCAGGCCGAGTACTGGATGGCTTACCAGAAAATCGCCAACGAGGAGGGCGGCGGCTACAACCTGCCCATCGAGCTCCTCTACCCGATCATGATGAACCCCGATGTCTACCTCCTCTATCGGACGATCCGGCAGATCGAGCGCGAGAAGAAGCTGATCAGCGACGCCGGGGCCAAGTTGGGCGCGTGGTCGGACGAAACCCTGTCCATGTTGGAGGGGCAGCGGATCGGCCGGATCAACGAGGTCGGCATCAAGATCCAGATGGCCTTCAGGATGCTGCAGAAGGACCTGCGGGACTACCAGGTCAAGGTCACTGAAATCGAATTGGACCTCAACCAGGTCGAGATGGAGAAGATCGAGGCATCCACCAAGGCCCTCCTCGAAGAGCAGTATATCCAGGACGCGATCCATGGAATTCTGCGCCTCATGCAGGTGGGTAAGACCACCGAGGAGATCCTGAAGTTCGTCCAGGCCGAGCCGATCTACACCAAGTTCGCGCCGAAGCATTTGCAGGCCCTCAAGGAGCAAGAGGTCGACAAGAAGATCGTGCGCTACATCGAGGACCTGACCAATTCCGAAGAGGAGTCCGGTGGCTCCCCTGCTATCGTGGGCGGTGACTCCCTGGAGTGGCCTTTTGAGGGGGACTACTGGGAAGATGAGATCTGGGGTTACCGCAGCTTCCTCCGGGAGGAGTGCAAGTGATTATGAGAACGTCGATTGCCGTCGCCGTACTGGTGGCCTTCATTGCCGCCCCCGCGTATGCACAGATGGACAAGCGCGAGCGTGACAAACGCGAGATCACCAAGATCGAAACCAAGGATGTCGAGTCCAACGAGATCAAGTGCGAGACCGACTCGGATTGTCCCGAGGACATGAACTGCGACGTGGTCAAGATGTTCTGCGTCGACAAGGCCATGACCCTCTCGGACTTCGAGATGTCGATGATCGACAAGAAGTTCGAGGTGCTGCAGGAGAAGAAGAGTTCCCTCCGTACCAAGAGCATCAAGCAGATGGAGGAGCTCCTCGCTGCCAATCCGTACTACAAGAACAAGGCTGAGATCTATTTTCGCCTGGCCGAGTCCTACTGGGAGGAAAATCACTACCAGTACTTGAAGGGCCGGAAGACGTGGATGGACCAGATGGACAAGTTCGACGAGGGGACGCTTACGGAGAAGCCCGAGGAGCCGACCCAGGACTACTCCGTCTCCCTGGAATACTACAGGAAGGTCCTCCGCGAGTACCCGGACTACGTCCGAATCGACGAGGTCCTTTATTTCCTTGGGCGCGGCGCGCTGGAGGTGGGCAAGACGTCCAAAGACCGGCAGCTTCAGCGGGAGGGCATCAAGCACTTTGACAAGCTCACCCAGAACTTTCCCAAGAGCCGCCTGATTCCACAGGCCCTGCTCCATCAGGGGGAGTACTACTTTGAGAACCGGTCCCTCTACTTCGCCAAGAGCAAGTACGAGACGATTATCAACAAGTACCCGACCGCTGGTATGTACAACTACGCGCTCTACAAGTTGGCGTGGGTGTACTACAACCTCTCGGAGTTCGAGAAGTCCATCGGCACCTTCCATAAGGTCATCGAGGCGATCAAGAACGAGAGCACCGAGCAGGCAAAGATTTCCTTCAGTGAGCAGGCCCTCAACGATCTGGTCCTGGTCTACACCGAGGTGGAGGATGGCTGGAAGCTGGCCCTCGAGTACTTCACCAAGGAGATCGGGAAGGACGGCGCATACCTCAAGATCCACAGGATGGGTGAGCTCTACGTCGGTCAGGGCAAGATGGACGATGCCATCGCTGTCTACTACCACCTCATCGAGACCTTCCCCTTGAGCCGTCGGATTACAGAGTACTATCAGGTGATCTTCGACTTGGTCCAGAAGGCTACCGAGTGGAGTGAGACCGAGCGTGTCGTGCTCGAAATGATGGACTACTTCAAAAAAGAGTCCCGCTGGATGATCGCCATGAAGGAGGACCAGGAGGCAAAGGATCTTGCCTTGGGTATGGTCGAGGAGGCGGTCTTCTTCGTGGCGAACTTCTACCACGTCGAGGGCGACAAGCTCGAAAAGAAGAGGCGGTCGAAGCAGGCCGAGCCCATGTACGGGAAGGCGGCCGAGTATTACAAGCACTACATCGACCGCTACCCGAATTCGCCACGATCCTACGAGGTGAACTTCTGGTACGCTGAAATTTTGTACTTCAACCTCAGCGACTACAAAAACGCTGCCGAGCAGTACAAGCAGGTGGTCAAGAAGGACACCAAGGGTAAGTTTGTAGAGGACGCGGCCCTGGGCGTGATCTACTGCATGGAAGCCCTCATGGTCGAGGAGGGCCTGCGGAAGCGGACCACCGGTGGCAAGCAGATCCAGGTGAAGAAGATCTCCGCGGATAACATGCGAGAGGAAGCCAAGGAGATCAAGCGCACCGACCTCCATCCCTTGGAGGGGGACTTTATCGGGGCCGCGGATAAGTATACCCAGCTGCTCCTGAAGGCCCGCGAGGATCCCGCGTTCCGTAAGAAATACCCGAAGAAAGGGGAGATGATCCCCAACATCATGTACATCGCCGCGGAGACCTTCTACAAGCACGGGATGTTCGAGGAGGCGGTGCTCCGCTTCCAGAACATCTTCAAGTACGACCCGAAGCATCGCTTCGCAGCGATCGCGGCTACCCTGATCATGGACTCCTATTATCGGGTCGGGAACTGGGGCATGGTCGAGGAGTGGGCCCGCCGGCTCATCGACACCCGCAACTTCCTCTTCAAGACCAAAAAGGACCTGCAGCTCATCGTAGCGACGGCCATGACCCGGCACGCCAAGGATCTGGAGACCGAGGGCAAGACCACCGCGTCTCTGGAGCAGCTCTCCAAACTGCGCAAGGAGTTCCGGAACAACAAAGAGATCATGGCGTACACTACGTACACCATGGCCTATCTCTATGCGAAGCAGAAGCGACTCAAGAAAGCCATCGAGAACTATGAGAATCTGATCCGCAAGTACCCCAAGAGCGAGAAGGCCGCTGAGGCTCAGTACGTCATCGCCCAGATCTACGAGGCTCAGACTCAGTTCAGGAAGGCCGGTGAGGCCTTCATGGCGATGAAGAAGTTCAAGGGCAGTCCCGGTACGCCCGACGCGATCATTAACGCGGCGACGCTCTACGAAGCCCTCAAGGACTACGACGCCGCTATTGCGGCCTTGAAGGAGTTCAAGAAGCTATACCCGAAGGACGCGCGCACTGCGTCCGCGAGCTTGAAGATCGGTCGGCTCCAGCAGACCAAGGGTGATCTGAGTGGCGCGTTCAAGACCTTCAGCAGCGTGGCCAAGAAGTACTCCAAGAAGACATCCCTCTACCTCGAGGCCACCGCGCGTGCGGCAGAGGTGCTCTTCGAGAAGGACAAGTTCGGGAATCGCAGGACCATTGAGCGGCTCTGTCAGGCGGTCCTCAAGCGTTTCTTAAAGTATGGCAAGGACGGCATCAAGCAGGCCTCCCGGATCTTCGCCGCGCAGGCAGCGTTCTACGTAGCGGAGTTCGCGTACCATGACTTCATGAGCTTCAAGCTCGACACCCGGACCTTCTATCGCCTGGACAAGTCCCTCGAGGACAAGGCGAAGAAGCACCAGGCAGCCGAGGCGCTTTTCATCAAGATCCTTGATTTCCGGTCACGGACCTGGGCCGCGGCGGCCTACTACAAGATCGGGCTCCTTTATTACGAGTTTGCGGAGACCCTCTACGCTGTGCCGATGCCCGCGGGCCTCGAGGAGTGGGAAGAGGACGAGTACAAGGTAGCGCTTGAGGATTTCGCAGCCCCTGTCGAGGAGAAGGCCCGGGCCAACTTCAAGCAGGCGATCCTCATGGCCCACAAGATGGGCGTCTACTCCGAGTGGTCCAAGAAGTCCGGGATCATGGCAGCGAAGGTCACGCCCAACGACTTCCCCATCGCTGAGGAACCTCTGGTGGTCACGGACAAACTCAGGGACACCCTGACTTCCACCAGCTTCATCCGTTCCCTGACTCGCGGGGACACCTACGTGGACTTCGTGTCGTTCCAGCCAAAGAAGAAGGAGGGCGAGCCCGAGGTTGACGAGGAAGGCCAGGGGCTCGAGGAGGGTGGAGTGAAGCTCGACGCTGACAAGAAGCCCACAGATGCGAAGAAGTCCGGCGAGGCGACGAAGTGAGGGGGGCAGCCATGCGGAGCATCATTATGAACGGCCGAACCTGGATGCCCCTTCTGGTCGTATCGTTCGTCGCGTTCAGCGTGGGGGCCTGCGAGCCCGCAACCACCAAGGACGAGATCCGGGACGACGGCGCGCTTCTCGATCCTGCGGAGGTCAAGCGTCTCGAAGCCGAGAAGAAGAAGAAAGAGGAAGAGGAGAAGCGCCGCAATGAGCTGCGCCGCAGCCTCGAGAAGCGCGAGATCATCGTAGCGGAGAAGCCCGAGTTTGTGCCCGGCGTGGACATGGAGGCCCAGAAGTCCTTCCGGGACGGCGTCATCTCCCTCTTCTCCATGATGGACTACGAGTCAGCGGTGACCTCATTCGAAGATGCGATCACCAAGGACAAGGCCTTTTTGGAGGCCTACTTCAACCTGGGCATGGTCTACGAGCGGACTCGTCAGCCTGAGAAGGCCCTCGAGGTCTACCAGCGCGCGCTGGACGCGAACCCGGAGTCAGGTACGGCCAAGGGTTACATCGGCAAGGTCTACCTGGGTATGGCCAAGGAGAAGTTCGACGTAGGCCAGGACCAGGAGGCTGAGGGCCTCACAAAGAAAGCCAAGGAGCTCTTCGACCAGGTCATCATCCAGGACCAGGACAACATCGAGGCCAACAACGCGCTGGCCCTCTACTGGTTGCTGCGCGCTGAGCGGGACAAGGATGAGGCCAACCGGTTGGAGTATCTCAACAGAGCCGAGGACTTCATCAAGAATGTCCTCGCAGTGAAGCCCACCAACGTGGTGGCCCTCAACACCCGCGGCCTGCTCTACATGCAGAAGGGCGAGTACAACATCGCCAAGTGGATCTTCGAGAACAAGGTCCTCAAGCTGGACAAGGGCTCAACCGAGGCACACAACAACCTCGGTCTGGCCTACTTCAAGATGGGTCTGACTCCCAAGGCGGTGCGCCACTTCCGCATAGCGGTCCGGCTCAATGAAGGGAACCTCTCCGCTCGCTTGAACCTGGCCGCTATCTACCTCAACTACCTCAACTACGAGAAGGCCCTGGAGCAGTACGAGTACGTGCTGAACGCGCGGCCGGACAACGTCGAGGCCATGATCGGGAAGGGCTCCTGTCACGTCGGCGATGCTGACTACGGAGAGGGCTTCACGTGGTGGCGCAAGGCAGTGGCCGCGGATAACTCCAAGCTCGAATTGATCGATCGTATAGCGAAGGTCTACGCGACCCGCTTGACTGAGTTCGACAAGGCCGTGGCCGCGTATGACGAGTACATAGCGCTCGCACAGGCCCGGGGTATGGATACTGCCGAGGCCCGGAAGTCCAAGGAGAATACGCTGAAGCTCAAAGAGCAGATGCGCAAGATGGAAGAGCAGATGAAGGTGGAGGCCGCCGCGGCGAAGGTCCTCCAGGAGAAGATCGCCAAACGCAAGGCCGAGATGGAGA
>CAYOTU010000132.1:0-9283 GCA_964406905.1 uncultured Myxococcales bacterium
CCTATCTGTATAGTTACCATCCGTGGAAACTGGAAGTACTCAGGGAGTGACGCCATGATGATCATTCGACGCTTCAGCCTCCTGGCGGCCGCGGCCGCTGTCCTGATC
This sequence comes from uncultured Myxococcales bacterium, assembly GCA_964406905.1. Taxonomy (GTDB): domain Bacteria; phylum Myxococcota_A; class UBA9042; order CAIXZC01; family CAIXZC01; genus CAZNWW01. The sequence goes on from CAYOTU010000132.1 coordinate 109, forward strand.
CTGACCGGTTGCCCCAGCGGCGGTGGCCACAGCGGCGCTGTGATTCCCGTTAATGACACGGTCCCGGGGGACGTTCCCGAGGCGGACGGGGGCACACCCGAGGTCTGCCACAACGACGGGGACTGCCCTGGCCAGTTCTGCGATCCCTTTAGCGGCGTCTGCGTGGACTGCGTCAACGACGCCCACTGCGGCGAAGGCATGATCTGCGACAAGTGGATCTGCGTCCCAGTTCAGGAGTGCGAGGAGGACGCAGACTGCTCGGACGGCATGGTGTGCGATCCGCTGGCGGGCATCTGCGTGGATTGCCTCATGGACGAGGACTGTCCCGGGGACAAGGTCTGTATCAACCAGACCTGCTTGGTCTCCTGCCTCGACGGGAGCCCCTGCCCCGCGGGGACGGTCTGCGATCCCGACACCAACGCGTGCGTCGAGTGTCTCTCCGACGAGGACTGTGGAGAGCCACAGTGGTGCAACGTAGCGCAGATGCTCTGCTACCCCGACGTCTGCGACCCCGGCGAGTTTATCTGTGACGGGAACGCGGTGGTGGAGTGCCTGGACAACGGCTCTGGCTGGTCGGATCCCATGCCCTGTCCTCCGGATACGTTCTGCGTAGGCGGCGAGTGCCAGGAGGGCAAGATCTGTGTCCCCGGCCTGATCACTTGCAAGGACGAAAAGACCCTGTCGGAGTGCAACGACGACGGCACCGTCATCACCGAGATCCCCTGCCCAGGCGGCACCACCTGCCAAGACGGAGTCTGCACCGATGACTGCGTCCCCGACTGCGCGGGCAAGGAGTGCGGCGCGTCGGGTTGCCCCGGCTACTCCTGCGGATCTTGTCCCGACGGCGAGCATTGCCAGGATTTCAAATGCGTAGCCGGAGAGTGTGCGGAGGGCGAGACCACCTGTCAGTGGGGCATGTTGGTGGAATGCGAGATCGGACCCGAGGGCCTGGGCTACTGGGCGGAGCCCATGCCCTGCCCGCCCGGGTCTACCTGTCTGGACGGCCAGTGCGTTCCCATGCAGGACTGCGGCGACATCTCCTGGATCGGTTGCTGCCAGGACAACACCTTGATGTACTGTGAGAATGGCCAGCTCGTCATCGAGGAGTGCGGCACGGACGGGTTTTGCGGCTGGGATTTGAACGCGCAGTTCTACACCTGCGGTACCAACGGACAGGCCGACCCCTCGGGGCAATACCCGAAGGACTGCGGGCCATGCATTCCCGATTGTGCGGGCAAGGAGTGTGGCTCCGACGGCTGCGACGGGGACTGTGGAGTATGCAGCCCTGGCGAGGAGTGCACCCCCGGCGGCATCTGCCTTGGCCCCGACTGTTTGCCTGGGGAGACCCTCTGCGACGGCAACGTGCTCCTGATCTGCGGCCCGGGAGGCAAGTGGCATCCGGAGCCCTGTCCGCCCGGGACTACCTGCGACAACGGACAGTGCATCATCGAGTGCATGCCCAACTGCGCTGGCAAGGACTGCGGCCCCGACGGCTGCGGCGACTCCTGCGGAACCTGCCCCTTAGGCGCGAGCTGTAACGAGGGTGGGATCTGCGTGAACATCTGCCAGCCCGAGTGCCCCGATGACGTCGAGTGCGGTAGCGACGGCTGCGGCGGCCTCTGCGGGGTCTGCGACAGCGACGAGGCCTGCGTGGACGGCATCTGCCAGCAAAGCCTCACATGCGTCGAGTTGCAGCAATGCTACTGGCAATGCGGCTGGAGCGAGGAGTGCAACCAGCAGTGCTGGGCCGATGCGAGCATTGACGCGCAGTTCCAGTGGATGGCGATCATGCAGTGCATCACCTCGGTCTGCGGCCAGCCTCCCGACGAGCAATGCTGGCAGAGCGAGATCGGCCAGGGCGGACAGTGCCAGGACGAGTGGAGCGCGTGCCAGGAGTGCACCCCTGAGTGCGAGGGCCTCCAATGCGGCCCCGACGGCTGCGGCGGCTCATGCGGGACCTGTCCTTCGGGCTACGCGTGCGATGTCCACGGCTACTGCCTCTGCGCGCCGCAATGCGACGGCAAAGCGTGCGGCCCCGACGGCTGCGCTGGCCAGTGCGGCTTCTGCGGGACCGGAGATGTCTGCAACTACCTTGGACAGTGCGTCTGCATGCCCCAGTGCGAGGGCAAGGAATGCGGTCCCGACGGCTGCGGCGGCTCATGTGGCTACTGCCCGCCGGGGAGCGTCTGCTCAAGTGCGGGGCTCTGCGACCAGGAGCAATGCGGTAATCAGTACTGCCAGGAGGAGTTGGGCGAGGACTGCGAGACCTGCCCGCAGGACTGTGGCCCATGCCCGGGCGAGTGCCAGGAAGGCTTCGTCAAGGACTGCGACGATAAGTGTCGCCCCGAGTGGCTCCTGGGTAACGGCCAGTGCAACGACGGCCAGGGCGGCGGCCCGGGCAACCCCGGCGGCGGCGCGAACTTCAACTGTGCCGAGTGGGATTTCGACTACGGCGACTGCGAGGAGGAGCCCTGGTACTGCGGGGACGGGTGGTGCGACTACGATTTTGGAGAGAGCTGTGAGAACTGTCCCGTGGACTGCGGCCCCTGCGGCGGAGGGGACTGCTGCGAACCCCACGACGGACCCGGCTGCGACTTCCCGGAGATCTCCGCGTGCGTCTGCCAGTTCGACCAGTTCTGCTGCGAGCAGTACTGGGACGAGATCTGCGTGGATGAGGCCATCGACCAATGCGGCCTCTGGTGCGGCGACCCCACCGATTGCGAAGAGATCTGTGCCGAGTTCGAGTGCGGCGAGTGGGAGAACTGCTACTGCGGGAGTTGTCCCGACGGGATGGAGTGCCAGGATGGCAAGTGCATCCCGAACGATCCCATGTGCGAGTTGCTTTGCCAGATGATGGAGTGCGGTCAGGTAGGCCCCTGCGACTGCGGCGGCTGCCCCGAGGGCGAGGAGTGCGTCCAGAACCAATGCGTGGGCTCGGACCCCTGTAGCGAGATCTGCTGGGGCAAAGACTGCGGGGTCTTCATGGGCTGCTACTGCGGCACCTGTCCGCCGAACTCCGTCTGCAACGACGATGGGCAGTGCATCGAAGAGGGCGAGGGCCTGAGCTGTCAGGAGCTCGTGGAGTGCGCGTTCGACTGCGGCTTCACCTCCACCTGCATCTTCAACTGCTACAACGAGGGCTCAGAGCTCGGCCAGGCCCAGTTCCAGGACCTCTCCCTCTGCGTTATACAGTTCTGCGGTGCGCCGGATACAGACTGCTTCCAGGAGGCCGTCTCCGGCCCCTGCGCCCAGGAATTCCAAACCTGCATGTAGGGATCTGAACTCGGGGTTCGACGTCGACGCGCGTATCTCCTTCTCAGTGTACGTCGGAATTGTTGTAGACTCAACGCGAACCGTCATTACGGGCTAAGGAGGCTCCATGCGTTCCCTTCTGACTCGCCTCGTCATCGTCCTGGTTTTCGTGTTGGCCATCGTTTCCGCCGGTAGCGGAGCACCCATCGACACGCTCGTGCGTTACCCCGCACCGGCGCGACTCGTTGCGTTCGGAGACATCCACGGGGACTTCGACGCGCTACAGCGGGTCCTGCGCCTTGCTGGGGTGACCGACGCGGAGGACCACTGGATCGGAGGGACGCTCTGGGTGGTACACACGGGAGACTACCTGGATCGTGGCGACCGGGAGTTGGAGATCATGCAGCTCCTCTCGAAGCTGAAAAAGGAAGCTGTCCGGGCTGGCGGCCGGCTGATCGTGCTCAACGCGAACCACGAGCTCATCAACGTGGACTGGATTTTCCGCTTCGTGACTGATCGCGGCTTTTCGTCGTTTGACGGGATGGAAGGCCTCGATCTGGGGAACCCCAAGGTAGCGGCCCTCCCAAAGCACAAACGCAGCCGCGCCGCGGCCTTCATGCCCGGCGGCCCCATGGCGAAGCGCCTCGCTGAGGACTCGGTTTACGCGATCGTCGGGGACACGGTTTTCGTTCACGGGGGCCTCTCGCCAGCGCATATCAAATACGGCCTCGAGCGGATCAATCGGGAGATGCACGACTGGATGCTGGGCAAGACCGAGGCCTGCCCTGAGGTCCTGAAGGGATCCAAGGCGCCGGTGTGGATGCGTGACTACTCACGTGTCGACAGGCTGGCGGACTGCGAGATGCTGTCCCGAGCCCTGACCCTTCTGGGGGTGAAGCGCATGGTCGTCGGGCATACGGTACAGGCCCACGTCAACGCTGCCTGTGATGGGCGAATATGGCGTATCGATACTGGAATGTCCGCGCACTACGGCGGCCCAGTCGAAGCCCTGGAGATTACCTCTGATGGTGTTCGTGCCATCAAACATGAGAGTGCCTGCCAACGGAAGTAAGGGTCGGCGCAGAAATAACTTCCCAGTTTCTCGGGTGTCGAGGCGCCTCGCTGCTGGTGCATGCTGAGTGAGGCGTACCGTTGCGTACGTTGAGGGAAGCAGGTGCCGGCAGCGTGGATGCATCGGCGACCGAAAACGGGTAGTTATTGTTGCGCAGGCCCTAAGCCCGCTGATTTTTTGCGGGCGTATCGGGCCGTGATAAAAATGACCTTGGAGCTATATCTGTTTAGGAGGTGTTCCATGCGGAAGGTACTTTTGAGTGGTGTTCTGGCCTTTGCGCTGACCCTGGTCTGGGCTGCCCCTGCGCATGCCGAGCTCGGACGGACCCTCTACGGCAAGCGCGGCACCTGGACCTTGGGCGGTACGGCCGCGTTCGATGTCAGCTTTGACAAGCAGACCGAGCCCACCAAAGCGACCACCTGGGACAACGCGTACCAGGTAGACCTCTTTCCGGAGGTAGGGTACGTCTTCCTCAAGGGCTTCGAGGCGACTTTCGGGCCGCGCTTGACCTACGCGGCAGACGCGGCAAAAGACACCAAAACCCTGTACGGCGGAACTTTCTCCGCTTGGTACCACTACCAGTTGATGGGGACCCTTTTCCTCTCATCGGGCGTGCGCTTCAGCATGGCCATGGGCAAAACCAAGGCATCCAACGTGGAGTCTGATATCGTGGATTGGCTTGTGGGCCCGCGAATCGGTCTGACCATGTCCTTCGGCGGCAAGTTCGGAGGGTTCCTGCGCTTGGCCGTCCGGTATGACTTCGGGGGTCGTGACGAGACCACCGGCACAACCAGCAACAAGAAGTGGCAGATGAATCTCGGCCTGGTTTCTTCCCTCGGCATTTTCTTCTAAGATCTACTCTACGGTCATCATCCGTTCGCCCACCATGAAGCGGGTTCCTCCAAGATGGTGAAGAGTCGGAAAGGCCTCGACGTTCCAGGAAAACACAGGGGAGAGGACGCCGGTACGGCAGGCCGCAGCGACCGCCTCGACGCGCAGCTCGCTTGTTCCCGTAGCGAGGCTCTCGGGGAGGACGCGGCACTCCATCCAGGCAGCGCAGGCTTCGACCAGGGGCAGATTTCTGAGCTCGGCGCCGGGGCGCATAGCGATCTTCCGTAGCGCTACTTTGTCCACGTTGTGGCCGGAGTTTCGGCCGCAGTAGAGCACCAGATCCGCCAGATCCGCGGTTGGAATGTTTATCCCGACATGCCCGGTGCGGGCCAGGTTCTTGTACGTACGGTGGGAGGTGCCCACGGTGAGGCAGAACTGCGGGGGATCCTTTCGGCATGGCCTGGCCCAGGCCACAGTGCTCACGTTTGCCCTCTCGCCGTCCGTGGTGGAGAGGAGGACCAGGGGGCCGTGGTTCAGGAGCCGGTAGGCCCAGGGCAGGGGGACGGGCTGGAGGTCGTGGGGGTTGGTCATAAGGTGCTCCGTGTCGGTGTTCAGTCGCAGACGCAGCTATCATACTGGCAGGCGCCGGTCTCTGACCCGCCCCGGACGCACCATGAGTGGCAGATGGGCGCGACGCAGGTTCCGAGGCCGGGGCATTGGAGGGACGAGTCCACCTGGACGAGATCGCAAATCGACGCGTCCAGGTCCGACCGGGGCAGCCAGTATCCCATGACCAACGCCGAGCACACCCCGGAGACGGTATCGCAGCCGCCGAAGTGGACCCGGAGCGCGCCGACCGTGGGCTCTCCGTTCAGTTCAAATGTGAAGGCAGCGTCCGCAATCTCGAGGTCGGCCACGTCGGACACGTTGCGCCAGAGGACCTCCGGGGGCTCAGTATCGAACTCTACTGCAATGGAGTCCATCATGAAATCAATGGCTCCGTCCGGCCCCCAGGTATAGCCAGGGGAGAGGGGGTCGAAAAGGGTAAAAGCGTAGGTTCCCCGGTTCAAATCAGGGGAGAAACCAAGGTTCTCCGTCTGGCCGAGGATGCTCCACTGGAGGGGTATCCACTGGGTGCAACCTTCGTTGGATACGGCCACAGGCTGCCAGCCCGGGGGCACTGTGTTGACGCTTTTCCAGCCGCAGGCAGCGGCCGCTTCGAACAACTCAACGGCCAGACCCTCCGGGATTACGTCTGCGACGTCCCCGTCAATCACCTCCTCCGGGAACAGCCCAGAGCTGCCGGCCGGTGGAGCGGCGGGAGTGGTCTCGTCAGCGTCATCGACGAGCGGACAGCCAACGAGGGCAAGAGGGAGGAGTACAATGAGAAAGAAAAGTGTTTTCATGGCGGGGACTTTACCACAGCCCCCGGATTTGTCAGTTCCGTCGGTTGGGAAATTCAGTCGAACAAAGTTCGGCGCCTTTTGATATAGTGCCCCACCGTGAGTTGCTCAAGAGGAGGACGCTTGTCCCTGCGCCCCGACATCTTCCGACTGGTCCTGGCGATCCTCGCGCTCACCGGTAGTGCATTTTCCGTACGCGCGGACCCTCTGGAGACCTATGGTCTGACATCCCGGGTGCGGGCCTTGGGCGGTGCCGCTGCAGCGACCTCCTCAGCGGGTGCTGCGGTCCTGTACAACCCTGCGGCCCTGACCGCGGCGGAGGGGCCGACACTCGGATTGGGGGCACTTGTCGTGATGAATCGGCTCGACCCCGTGGGTGCCAACGGGACCGACGCACCCGTTGTCGGGTATGAGGTTACGCTGGCCTCGCCGATCCCCTTGGGCACAGGCTGGCAGCGACGCGTGTACCTGGGCGTGGCCCTCCTGCTCCCCCACGCTCACCTCTATGACTACGACATTGTCGCGGTGGACGCGCCCGCGTGGGTCGGGATCGGATCATCGAGCCGGCGCCTCGTGCTCGGTGTGTCCATGGGGGTCCGTGTGGTCGAGCAGGTCTCGGTCGGGATCGGGCTGTCCCTGCTGCCCGTGGTTACGGGTTGCGTGGATCTGGACCTGACTGATCCCGAGGGCTCCAACACGACTCGGGTGGACGTGGATCCACGCTTCCGCCCCGTCGCTGGTATCCTCTATGAGCCCGTGTCCGGGTGGCGCATCGGCCTCGCCTTCCGTATGGGTAACTACGCGAACATCGACCTCCCCGTACACGTGGATGCCGCCGGTATTGAGCTTGATGCCCGGGTCTCAGGCCCCATGGACTGGACACCGTCGGTGCTTAGCCTCGGCGCGGAGCTGCCGGTCTGGAAGGACCGTCTGACAATAGCGGTTCAGGCCGACTGGCGCATGACCGGAGGGTACCAGCATATCTCCAGCGACGTAGCGCTCTACGACGGGAACGGCCAGGACGGGCTGGGCGCGGAGGTACCTGACGTTCGTTTCCGAGACTCTTTCGCGGCCCGGCTCGGGATGGAGTGGACCCTCGGTTGGTTCCGCGCCAGGAGTGGCTACGCGTTCGTGAGCCGCTCAGCGCCCGAACAAAGCGGCCGCAGCAACCTGCTGGACGTGCACCGGCACCACGTTAGTCTGGGCGCGGCAGCGGACGTCTTGCAGCGTACCGACAACAGCCCGCGTCTGACGTTCTCTCTGGACGCTCAGGTCCTGGCTCTCCACGAGACCGTGACCGAGAAGGCCGTGTACGCGCCGGAGAATCCAGGCTTTCCGACGCTTCGCAGCGGGGGCCAGGTCTGGGTGGTTGGCGCGGGAATGGAGGTGGGGTGGTGAGGGCCGGGATTGATCGACGGTCGGCACCTGCGCTTCGGGCTTGGTCCCGGTTCGGATTCGTCTGGGTGTTGTTTGTGCTCGCCTTGGTCGGCTGCGCACCCGAATCCATAACAGACAGTGACGGGGACGGCCTCACCGATGCGCAGGAGGCCTGGTTCGGAACAGACCCCATGAACCCGGACAGCGACGGGGACGGGATCCCTGACGGCGTTGATCCGGATCCCCTGACCGTGCCGGCCTCCGACAGCCTCGGGCTCCTCGTGGTCGTCGCTACGGCCGGGGAGCGCGAGGACGGCATGCTCCAGGCGGTCGTGACGGCCAAGCTCTGGCGGAACGGGGTGGAGCCCGTCGCCGGCCGTGACCTCGTCGGGACCACCACCCTTGGCACCCTCGATCCTTTTGTCGAGGAACGGCCCGGGGTCTACGTCTCGTTGCTCCGTTCCAAGGACGAGGGGTACGCCACCATAACCGTGTCTCTCGCTGCCGACCCGTCCGTGATGGACACGGTGACCGTCTATCTTACCGACTTAGTCCTGCCCCAACCCGGGATCAACCCGCACCCCTTCGAAGACGCGGGCGGTGTGGACGGCTTCCTCCGGGTCTACGCGGTAAAGACCGAGACCTCAGGGCTGAGGAACCTGCCCTCCCCCGCGCCCCTGGAAGACGCCATGGTCCTGGTCACACCCCACGGGGCCGCGAGCCCTCGCTTTGTCGCTCGTACCGATGACCGGGGCGTGGCAGACTTCCAGGAGGCTGCGCTCTCGGGCCGCGTGGACGTCACGGTCTCCGCGGCGGGACGGCGGCATTTCTCCTACCTCGGCGTCAACGCCGCGCACGTAGCGGTCCCGATGTTTCCCCTGGATCCAGTTCCTGGGATGGACGACGGCTCCACGGGCGCGGTCAGCGGCACGGTCACCGGCTTCGACGGCGCGTTCGGGGTGCCTGCTTTTGAAGACGAAAGCCTCCTCGTTCGAGCCAACGTTGGCCTGGTCGGGCGGGCCGTGAAGTACGAGCCACTCTGTAGCCTGAGCATGGGCTACGTCCTGGAGTACAGCGCGTCCCAGGACTTCTCGGGCAGCAACATCGAGGATATGATCCCACCCAACATGGTCCTTTGTGATCCCGTCTCCCCGGAGACGGCTACCTTCCGAAGCGATGGTCTCCCCCCGGGGGAGCGGGTCCTGTTCGTGCTGGCAGGTGATGCAGACAACGTGGGTTC
>CAYOTU010000133.1:0-9281 GCA_964406905.1 uncultured Myxococcales bacterium
TGGTGCGGGTGCGGGTGCTGGTGCGGGCGCGGGCTCTGGGACCGTCTCGGGCGCGGCCTTCTTCATCGGCGCGGGCGCGGGCTTTTCGTCCGCCACGGCCCGCTCACCGGTCAGCTTCACCGCGGGCTTGAGGCTGGGCACGCGGGACGCGGCGGGCATCGGGCGCACGCCGGTCTTCAGGCCCTTCATCTCCGCGGGAATCCGGGTATGCGCGGACCGTTTGGGGAAATCTACCAGGTACTCGATCTTCGCATCCTTGCGGAGCACCTCGATGAGGGTCTTCTTCGCCTTGATCGACTTCTGGCTGATCACGGTCTTCTTGAGCCGCTCCTTCATCTCATCGTAGGAATACTTCGGCTCGATCTTCTTCACCACCTCGATCACCGAGAAACCAAAACGGGTCCGCACCGGGCCGCCGAACTGCTTCTCATCGAGCGAGGACGCTACGGCCCACATGTCCTTGTGCCGCTCCTCGCCGTCGCGGACTATCATGGGCCGCACGGCCCGGCGGCCGAGCTTGTCGTCGGCCAGCTCCTTCGCTGCTTCCTTGAAGTCCTTGCCGCCCTGCACCGCGGCGAGGAACGCCTCGCCCTTGGCCTTGGCCGCGGCCTCTTCCTCAGGGGTGGCCTTCTGCGCTACCTTGAAATTCACCACGTTGAGACGGATCATCCGGCGCTTGCCGTACTCTTTTTTCAGTTCCTCATCGCCGGGCTCGTCGAGCAGGCTGCGCGCTGCCAGGAGCTTCGCGACGGCAAGCTTCTTCCGCTCGGAGTCGATGCGGGCCTTCATCTTGTCCTTGGTCTTGGCGAACCGCTCCATGTCCATCCCAAGGGAGGATGCGACCTCCTCGTCGGTGACGGGATCGCCGACTTTGTCCAGCTCGAGCTGGAGGAGCTTGTCGTTGATCAGGCGGTCCACAGTGTTCTTGGTGAGCATCCGCTTGGTGATCGGCGCGCCCCGCTTCTTGGTGATGCGGGCCAAGCGCTCGAAGTACTCCGTCGCGTCCACGTCCACGCCGTTTACCCGGGCCACGATCGGATTATCGATAACCTCGTCTCCGGGATCGTCCACCTTGACAGCCTCTTCAAGCTTTTTCCCCGGCTCGGCGGGCTCCGCTACGGGCTTTGCTGCGGGTTCCTCGGCAGGCTCTGCTGTGGGCTCCTCGGCAGGCTCCTCGGCAGGCTCCTCGACAGCCTCTGCCTTTTTGTTATCCTTCTTTTTCGGCTTCTCGGCCTTCACCTTCTTGTCGCCGGCGCCTTTGCCCTTCTTCGGGCCATCATCGCCGCACCCGGCCAGGGCCAGGGTCAACAGCGCTGCGAGCAGAACGGTCAGGGTACGTTTCATGGGTCTTCCTCCTCCGCGGAATCTGAAAAAAATGCCGCCGGGGCGGCCACGTCGTCGTGAACAGCAACAGCGCGCAATATATTCCGCCGTCCGTTCGGTGTCAAACGCTACGGGGCTGGACAAAACGCTGCCGGATTGCTATCCGTAGTTTTTCAGGCACGAGGTGGACACATGGACGGCGTCACTGCGCTGGTTCTAGCTGGCGGCAGGGTGGACGAATTGGGCGTGCTTACCGCCCGGCGTGCCAAGGCCGCTATGCCCTTCGGGGGCACCTACCGCATCATCGACTTCCCCTTCTCCAACCTGGCCGAGTCCGGGGTGGAGCGGGTGGGGGTGCTCTCCCAGTACCGGCCCTCGTCCCTGATGGACCACGTCGGCATGGGCGAGGCCTGGGGGTTGGTGGGGAGGGGCCGAGAAGTCCGAATGCTGCCCCCCTACCAGGCCGAGACCCGGGTGGACTGGTATAACGGCACAGCGGACGCGGTGCTCCAGAATTGGAACTTCTGGCGAAACGCGCGGGACGTGCTCATCGTGTCGGGCGATCATGTCTACTCCATGGACTACCGGCCCCTCCTCAAGGCCCACCGCTCCAACGGGGCCGCGCTGACCATGGCGTTCAAGCGCTTCCCCAGGGAGGAACTGTCCGGCTACGGCGTGGGCCGCCTGGACAAGGACGACCGGCTGGTAACGTACCATGAAAAACCAGCGGTGCCCGACGGAGACCTGGGCTCCCTCACGATCTACGTCTTTGATCGAAGACGCCTTGAGGAGGCCCTGAAACAGGATCGGCCGGAGTCGGGGCCCCACCAGTTCTACGACCACGTGATCCCCCCCATGGTGGAGCGGGGACAGGTCCAAGGCTTTGTCTTCGACGGGTACTGGGCCTACGCTCGCAGCGTGGACCAGTACTACGCTGCTTCCATGGATATCCTCGACCCCGCGTCGGGCCTGGACCTGGACGATTGGGGGATCCGGACCAACATTGAGGAGAGCGGCGTCGGCGGCCGACCACCCTTCCTTACGGGGCCGGGCGCTCGGGTCCGGGGCTCCCGGATCTCCTCTGGCTGCCGCATCGACGGGGAGGTCACGGGCTCGATTCTGTCCCCCGACGTGGTGGTAGAGCCCGGCGCGGTGGTACGGGACTCGGTGCTGATGCATAACGTGAAGGTCCGGGCGGGCGCTTTGCTCGAGCGTGTCATCGTCGACAAGGACACGGAGATCGGGACGGACAGCCGCATCGGTACCAGCACCCGCGGCGTTGTGGTCATCGGCCAGGAACGCGTGATCCCCGCAGGAACCACCCTGGACACACCGGAGGTGGACTGATGAACCACGAACACACCCTGGTCATGCTCCTCGCCGGGGGCCGCGGCAGCCGCCTGGGCATCCTGGCGGCCGACCGGGCCAAGCCCGCTGTGCCATTCGGCGGCCTCTACCGTATCATCGACTTCGCGCTCTCAAACGTGATGCACTCGAAGCTGCGCTATGTGGGGGTGCTCACCCAGTATCGGCCCTCCTCCCTGATGAACCATCTGGCGAACGGATCCCACTGGGACCTGGCCGGGCACACGGCCAAGCTCAAGATCCTACCGCCCTACCAGGGACGCGAGGACTTCGACTGGTACACGGGGACCTCTGACGCTGTCTACCAGAACCTGGCCCTAATCCGACGCTACAGGCCCAAGCGGGTGCTGATCCTCTCCGGGGACCACATCTACCGCATGAACTACAGGAAGATGCTGGAGTTCCACGAGGAGCGTGGTGCGGCCGCTACCTTCGCTGCCATGCCGGTGCCATGGGAAGCGACCCATCGCTTCGGAATCCTGGTGCCCGACGACGACGGACGCGTGAAGCAGTTCCAGGAGAAACCAAAGGGAAAGGCCATCTCCAACCTGGCTTCGATGGGGATCTACGTCTTCGACGCGGACGTGCTCACCGAGGAGCTGATCCGAACCCACAAGGCCGGCGGTAACGACTTCGGCGGCCACCTGATCCCGGGGCTCCTGGAACGATCGAATAGCGTCTTCATCCACCCATTTGAGAGCTACTGGCGCGACGTGGGCACCCTGGACTCGTACTGGCAGGCCAACATGGACCTGCTGGACCCGGCATCGGGGGTAGATCTGCCCTCCTGGAAGGTCCGCACAAATATGGACTACGAGTCCCTCCACGCCATGCCCCCGACCTGGGTATCCGCCACAGCGGACCTGGACCGCTCAGTGGTCTCCCCGGGATGCCGCATCGAGGGTCGGGTCTCCCGCTCAGTCCTGTCGCCCGGCGTGATTGTGGAGCCCGGCGCTGTGGTGGAGGACTCAGTGATCATGCACCGCACCGTGATCAGGGCCGGTGCGAGGGTGGTCCGCTCAGTCATCGACAAGCACGTGGAGATCGGTGCGGGGGCCGTGGTGGGCTCCCGAGACTCAAACGCGCCCCCCAACGTAGCGAACCCAGGCCACCTCTCCACGGGCATCACCGTGGTGGGCAAACGCGTGAGCATAGCCGCGGGCGCGCGCCTCGGCGCCAACGTCATAGTCCGCCCCGAGGTCGCAGTGCCAGCGGGAGATGTCCCAGACGGCGCTACGATCACGGGCTGACTCCTCCGCTACCTCAAGGACCCAGCAGGAAGTACACCCCGTGCGCGCCGCCCTCGCCAAAGCCTGACGCGTAGCCCAGGGTCAGGGTGAGGGGCTGGAAGAAAGCGAGGGTGCAGGAGAGGGCGAACTCCGCGCCGACGCCGAGGCCTCCGTGGGTTACCGGTTGAAAATCGTCTGCCGCGTAGCCCGCGTTGACAAAGATCGTCCCGGTGAGATCGCTCAGAAAGACGGGCCATGTCTGGTAGCCACGGCGGATCCGCCAGATCGGGAAGCGGTAGTCGAGGGCCGCGTACTGGAACTGGTTTCCAACGAACGCGCCGGCCATGAAGCCCCGAAGGAAGCTGCCTGAGATCCCGGTGTTTTCCATGAGATCCCGAATATAGTCCTGGGTGGGATAGCCCCCCAATGAAAAGCGGGGACGAAAGGGGGGTTCGCCGCCGGCAAGGCCAGCGCGGTACCGCAGCACCAGGGTGTGGTGGTCCCACCAGAGGGGCTGGTACCAGGTAGCGGAACAGCGCAGGCGTTGCTCGGTCCACTGACTCCCCACCCAGGGAGCGGAGAAACGCATGTTCACGGCCGCGTTCAGGCCCTTCTCCGGCCCGATCGACCAGGCGTATCGCCGGGTGTCGTTGTATGAGAACCCGGTGTTCACTGACGCCAGGCGGCCGGACCGGGGCCGCCATGGGGTCCGGGCGCCCGGGTCGTGGGGGACCGCCGCGTCGATGTCCCCGCCGAAGACATCTACTGACCAGGTGGTGGACCAGCGGAAGGACCGGTGCTGCCGGTGCTGGGGCATGATCACGCCTGCGGAGAACAAACCCTCCATCTCCGAGTAGGGGTGCCATTCGTCCGCCTGGAAGGCCAGGAGGTGGTTATGAAAGACCGAAGCGCCGAGGTTCAACAGTGGCCAGCCCGTGTCCACGGTCCACATGAGGCTCGCTGAGAGGTCGTCGGTGACAGGATAGTGGTAGAAGCTCAACCAGGCCGAGTGCAGGAGGACCGGGTCCGCAGCGTCCAGCTCCATGCCCCAGCTTGACACCCCAGCACCCTCGACAGTCACCTTGGGCACCCAAGAGTGGGGGTGCATGTACAGGACAGGCAGGTAGCGCCTGGAGCGGGGTTTTTCGGCGCGGGGAACGGATCGATGTTCGTCGGGCCGCGGTACGGACCGATCCCAGCCGGGAGCCTGCGACCGTGGCTCCCGCGCGTTCGGGGCTGAAGCCCCTCCCACAGAGGAAATCGGGGCTGAAGCCCCTCCCACAGGGAAAATCGGGGCTGAAGCCCCTCCCACAGAAGAGAAAGGCACCTCGTGGAGATGGTAGCCGTCCGCGTGGTAGGACGCGTAGACCACCCGGGTCCCGTCGGGGGAGATCGCCGGGGAATGGGCGCCACCAAGAACCCGGGTCAATCGAACACGCTGCTCCGGATGCTCCCGGTCCAGTGCGAAGAGGTCGATGACCCCGTCCCTGCTGGATGAAAACAGAACCCAGCGGCCATGGGGATGGACCACGGGATCCGCATACCAGGCGCCATCGGTAGTGAGGGCTCGCTGCGTCTTGGTGGTGAGATCGATCTCGTAGAGATTGTTTGCGGTTCCCTCCCGCCGGACAAAAACGAGGGCCGCACCATCGGGAGTCCACGCTGGCTGGCCCAGGACTACGCCGTGCGTCGCGGGCGCGTCGAGGACCGTCTCCATCTCGATGGTCGCCAGATCGAACACCTGCAAGCGCGTACCACCGGACGTGGCCACCACGCACGCACCCCGATTGGACGGCGAGTGCAAAGCCAGGTCCCGGCAGCGGAGCTGCTCGGTGCGTCGCCCAGCGCGCCCCCCCTCCGCCACCCACAAATCTTTGAAATAGTAGTAGTTCTTCCAGAGGTCGCCGGACAGAAACCAGACCCTGCCGTCCCTATCCTCCGCCGGCCAGGCGCAACCGCCGGGGCAGGGCATGACAGCCTCGACGCTACCGTCGGGATGGGTCCGGCGCAGGTGGGTCTCCGCGTGACCGTTCGAGTCCACCCAGAGAAAGCTGCCGTCAGGCGCGAAGCGGGGGCGGGGATTGCGCTCGCCGCCGAAGCCGAGGCGCGGCCCTTCCACGACTCCCTCCCGAACTCGGCGATCCCGCAAGGCCTCAAAGGCCCGCATGGTACCGGCCCGCCACTCGTCATAGAGCGCTGGGAAACTCGCGCCGAAGGCCCGGACCGCCAGGATGCTGAAGCCGAAGGGGATCAAGCGCCGGCCCTGGCGGTCGAGGGTGGGCTTCAGCCAGTCGAGCCCATGACGCTCCACGAGCCAGGAGACGAAAAAACTCCCGTAGAGGTACCAGGCGTTGCCACGGGGCAAGGCCAGCGGGGTGCCCGACAGCTCACCCAGATCCATGAAGGTCCCCTCCAGCGCGGCCACGCGCAGGATCTCCAGGAACCGGGGACTGCGCAGACGCCCCCCTGAGGTCAGGCGGGTCTCCATGGTCACGGCCAGCCCCTCGGTAAACCAGATCGGCCAGGCCTGGTTCGGCTGGACGGCCTTGCCGAAGATCCGGTTGAACAGGCGCAGGACCCCCGTGGTGCGGTCCAGGTGGAAGATGTGAAGCAGCTCGTGGGTGATGAGCATACGCATCCACTCGTCGGAGCAAGCGAGCTGCTCGTCCACCAGGGGCGGATACGCGTAGAGGTGGATCCGATTATAAGGGAAGGTCCAGGTAAGGCCGTTGGCCGAGTCCTGATCGTCGAAGAGGACCAGGTCAACGGCCTCAGAGGGCTCGTAGCCCATGACCTGGCGCAGGGCGACGAAGGCCTCCTCCGCTATTTCGAGAGCCTGGCGGGCGATGGCCTCCATCTTCTCCGGGTAGTGCATGCGGAAGTGGGGCGACTCCAGACTGCGCCAGCGCAGGTCCGGATCCCCCGCCTGGACGGGGCTCGGGAAGACGAGAACGAACGCTACGAGGAGCGCAGGGAGAAGCGCAGCGCGGTGGGTCGAGCGCAGCATGTAAAAAGATGTAGCACCAGTGGGCCCGCAGGGCAAGGCGTCAGCCCTTGCCGATATCACGGATTGCTGGCAGAATCCCAGATGAAGTAACTTGGTCGGGTCGCGTGAATGGTAGACCGATTACCCACGATGCATGAGCAGATTGAGAGCCAGAAGAAGGCCATGGAGGAAGAGCTCATTACCCTGGAAAACCGGCTCAACCGGCTCCGGGTCCTCTACGACCAGTACTTCATGGGTATCGAGCGCCTGCCGCCGGAGATGAAGCGCAACGAACTGGACAAGGCCTTCATGCGATCGAAGATCCCCCGGTCCCGCAACACCGCGACCAAGTTCCGGTTTCGCTCGGTCCGGCAGAGGTTCACCTCCCTGAAGAGCTACTGGGACCGTATCTCCCGCCTCATAGAGGAGGGCAGGATCCGGCGGGGCATCCTCGGGCGGGTACAGTCGGGAGCGACAGAGGGAATCCGCAGCGAGACAACAAGCGCGGGGGCTGGACCGGCCGGGGGCCAGGATCCGATGGAGAAGCAGGCCTCCCTGCGAGAGGCTGGGCTGGAACGCCGCAAGGCCCTCAAACAAAAGAAGCGTGAGCGTGAGAAGCGTTCAGTCTTCAACCCGAGCGAGGTGGATGACATCTACGCGGCGCTGACCCGCCAGAAACGGGCAGCAGGGGACGACCCCGGCCGTATGACCCGTCAGGCCCTCGAAAACAACATCGAAAAGCTCCTGAGCCGGACCGGAGACCAGGACATCCGTCTCAAGGTTGTAAACCGAGAGGGCAAGGTCGCCCTGGTCGCGATCAAAACCCAGAAGGAGACATGACAGTGCTTGTGGTCACTCGCGTTTGGAACTCCCGGGGCGTGCTGTTCGCCACGCTGCTCCTGGGACTGGCTCTGGAGGTTGTCCTCTTCATGGCGATCTCGCGCTTCGACCTCTTCGTGGCCGAGGATACCATGCGGGATCGCCTGCTCCTTCTGGGACTGACCATTGGCTTCGTGGCCATGTCCGCGCAGATCCTTCACACGATCTGGGACGTCGGCCGGGTGGCCGCCATGACCATGGTCACCCTGGCGACCATGTGGGCCTGGGCCGCGGTGCTGGCCGTGGCCGCTTTCCTGGTATTTCTGCTGTTCTTCGCTGTGTTCTTCGAGCTGTACCTGCCCGTCCGCACCCTGGCCTGGCTGGTGCAGAAGGGCCTGTCGTCGACCAGAAAGCCGAAGCTAAAGACCTAGATCCATAAGTCCGAGGCCGCCTGGGTAGCCGTAGCTCACATCGTCGTCGTAGCCATAGACCATGATCCCGATGCCCTGGTCCGACCAGATCGAGTGGATGCCGTCCACCATCTCCGTGCGATAGACCCCGAAACCGCTGGCGCCGATGGGTATGAAGGAGATGGGCTGGATCTGGTTCCCGTCCAGGACCACGTGCTGCGCGGCCGTGGGCGCGATGACATTCAGGTAGTCGCTCAGATACGCGTCGGGCACCAGGAAGACGTAGGACTCCATGAACTGCTCAGCGGGGACAGCGAGAATCATGGCCGGGTCACCGATGGGCGCGCAGTAGCCGTCGCCGTAGATGGGATCCATCTCGCAGGAATGGCCCGGGGGGCAGCCCGCGTCGGTGCCGTAACACATGGGGGGCATACAGGACATGAAATCGCAGGTGTAGCCCGGCGGACAGTCCGACGAGTAGGAACAGAAGTCAAAGTTCGGGTAGGCAGCGGGGTCCAGAATTTCGTAGCTCGAGGCCAGGTACTGGGCCACGAGGATCGGCTTGCCGCCGACCGCGGTAACCTCCAGGTTGCCCTGGAACTGGAAGGTGTAGTACTCCCCCGCGTTCAGGGTCGGGACCATGGCCAAGGCAGGATTCAGGGTCACCTGGGTGCCATCCTCGGCCGCGAGGATCCGCAGGTAGTCCTTCTCCATCCAGCGGGGCTGGGTCTGTGTGACCAAGTAGTGGGAGCCCCAGGTGTTCACCGGGGTCATCTGCTGCTCCAGGTGATCCGCGCAACAGGTAACGCCCATATTCGCCGCCGTGTGGCCTGCGAAGACCGCTACGGGAGCGGTGGATTTGACGTAGGTGCCGGTGAGGTCGCCGCTGGAGGCCTCGATGGCCAGGATCTGGCCCTGGGATACGGCCAGGGTCTGGGTCTGGCCTTGAGTCATCGCCGGGATGCCCGTGCCCGCCTTGGTGGGCGCTGTCACGGTGATGTCCACCGAGGTCGGCGCTGTGCTGAGACCCACGATCACGACGTAGGACTGGTAGTCACCGGTCTGCTCATACGTCATAGCGTAGTACTCGTTGCCCAAGTTCGGTGCGGGCAGGAGGACCGACGCGTCGTTGGAGAAGACGTCCTCGTT
>CAYOTU010000134.1:0-9274 GCA_964406905.1 uncultured Myxococcales bacterium
CGAGCCCCGCTATACCCGTCTTTTTGAGGTCTCCCTGGTCTTAGAGGGACTTCACCGCCACGCGGGGGTCCACGCAGCGGGAATCGTCATTGGCCAGGAGCCCCTCATGGACATCTGTCCCCTCAAGACCAACGAGGGGGACGTGGTCACTCAGTACGCAAAGGACGAAGCCGAGGCCGTCGGCCTCGTGAAGTTCGACTTCCTGGGCCTCAAGACCCTGACAGTCCTGGACGTGGCCCTGCGTCTGATTAAGCAGACCACCGGCGAGGAGCTGGACCTGCTTGCGCTCCCGATGGACGACCCTGAAGTCTACAAGCTGATCTCCAGCGCTGAGACCACAGGGGTGTTCCAGATGGAGTCTTCGGGCTTCCGCGACCTCCTCAGACGCCTGCGCCCCGACACCTTCGAGGACATAATCGCTGTCCTGGCCCTCTACCGTCCAGGCCCCCTGGAAGCGGGAATGGTGGATCAGTACGTAAAACGCAAGAACGGTGAAGAGGCTGTCACCTTCTTCCACCCCGATGTGAAGGACATCCTCAAAGAGACCTACGGGGTCGTCGTATATCAAGAGCAGGTGATGCAGATCTCCACAGCGATCGCTGGCTACTCCCTGGGGCGTGCAGACATCCTGCGCAAGGCCATGGGCAAAAAGAAGAAGGCCTTGATCGACGCGGAGCGGGTGCCGTTCATCGAGGCAGCGGTGAAACGCGGGCACAAGAGAAAGGACATGGAGGCCCTCTTCGAGACCCTGGAAGCCTTCGCCAGGTACGGCTTCAACAAGTCCCACTCAGCAGCCTACGCGCTGGTGACGTTCCAGACAGCGTACATCAAGGCCCACTACCCCGTGGAGTTTGCCTGCGCACAGATGACCTGCGACATGGGCAATACGGAAAAGATGATCGACTACGTGGCGGACGCGAAGCGCCTGGGCATCCCCGTGTTGGTCCCTGACATCAACCGCTCCAGCAAGGACTTCTCCGTGAAGGACGGTGAGATCCTCATGGGCCTCGGCGGCGTCAAGAACGTGGGCAGCGCGGCTATCGACGTAATTATCGAGGAGCGTGAAGCGGAGGGGTCCTTCAAATCTTTCTTTGATCTTTGCATGCGCGTAGATCTGCGGAAGGTAAACAAGCGTGTGATCGAGTCCCTGGTATACGCGGGCGCGTTCGAGATGTTCGGCGTAAACCGGGCCCGCATCGAGGAGCACCTTGAACAGGTGCTGGCCATAGCGCAGAGGGCCCAGAAGCAGAAGGCCACCGGCCAGCTTGCCCTTTTTGGCGGAGGAGGCGTGGGGGACGAGTCCTACAAGGACCCCCTGGAGGAGCAGCGTGGCACCCGCATGGACCGCCGCGAGAAGAAGTGGGCCCTCCAGAAAGAGAAGGAGAACCTGGGTTTCTACCTCTCAGCCCATCCCCTGGACGCGCTGAAGGCCGAGATCCAGGCATTCACCTCTCACTCTATCAAGAACGTGAAGCTGGCCTCGGACAACCGCCCCGTCCGCCTGGCCGGGGTGGTCTCAGGCCTTAAACCAAGGCTGCAGAAGAACGGCGGGCGCATGGCGCGCTTCACCCTGGAAGACCAGGAGGGCTTCATCGAGGTCATGGTCTTCTCAAAGGCTTTTGAGGTGGGTGAGGAGACCCTGAAGGGCGACGAGCCGGTCCTGATCGAGGGGACAGTGATGGTGGACGGTGAGGGTGAGAACACGATCCACCGGATAAGAGCCGAGAAGGTCCTGACCTTCCCCGAGGTCCGCATGGATCTGACAAGGCGAATCCGCCTGCGTGTAGCCGAGGGAACCCACGACGACAAGACCCTGGGCAGCCTCAGGGATGTGATGAAGGACAGCGAAGGTGAGGTTCCGGTGATGGTCCTGGTGGACGTGCCGGGAAGCGGCACCGCAGCAGTCCCCCTGGGAAAAAACTATCGAGTTCAGCCCGACGAGGAGTGGGTCTACTCAACGTTCCGGATCCTCGGAGCCGGGGGAGTAGTCTTCGACAAGAAGACCCCTGATGAGTGGCTGAGCTCCACGCCCAAGTTCAACAACTATCGACGCGGCAGCGGGGACCGCCGCCGGTAGGTTGTGGTTCGTGGTTTGTGGTTTGTGGGAGGGGCTTCAGCCCCGATTTTATCGACTGGAAGCGACCTTGAACGAGACACCCCACGCTGTTCCGCCAAGATCGACGACCACTGCACGATCCCCGGACACCGCGGGCGTGGAAGCGAGAGGCGCGCCCATGAACCATGACCTTCTGACCTCTCCCGTCTTTGCATCCAGGAAACTCAGGAAGCCGTCTGGACCTGCGATGACCACCCCACTCCCCGCGACCATTGGGGTCGCTACGGGCGCGGGATGGTCAGAGCGGTTCAGCTCAAAGGTGGCCAGGGGCTTCTTCAGGCTGTGGGTCCAGGCGACGCTCTCGTCGGACCTGCGGAGGGCTGCCGGCCTCCCGCGGCGACCTGTGGTTATCACCAGGTCACCGACCGGCAGGGGCCCGGAGGGAACGCTGAGGTAGTCCAGCCTTACTCCCTTCGAGGACTCGCCGGTGCTTGGGTCGTATGAGCGAAGGTCACGCAGTGTTCTCACCCAGACGCGGTTGTTAGGGCCCGCTGCCGGCGCGGCGGTGACGCGTACCTCGGTGTCGCTCCAGGATTTTTCCAGCAGACCCTTGTCGTCAATGGTCCAGGAGAAGAGGCCCTCGGTGAAGGTCCCGCAGAACAGGCGGTTGTCCAGAATGCGCGCTGGAGAGACGCCGAGGACGTCGTAGCCGTCGATGGGCTCCTCCTGGTCCAGGAGCGCGCCCGTGGTCGCGTCCAGCACGAAGGGCCCCTTCTGGTAGCAGGTGTAGAGACGTCCGTTATGTAGCGCGGGGCCTGTGCCCACCCAATGGCTCACGAACATCGGTGGGAAGTCTTCGGCGAGGTTGAAGGTCCACGCGGGCTCGCCGGTGACGAGGTCGAGCGCTAGGACGGTCCCGTCCAGTGTTGAGACGTAGACATGGGTTGCATCCGCTGCGGGAGTCCCCGCTGGATGCCCGGCGAGGTCAAGGGACCATAGCGTCGCTCCGGTTTTCAAATCCAGGGCGTGGACAGCGCCCCCCTGATCGTCAATCAACCCGGTCCTGGTCGCTACTATGGCGAGGTCGCCCGCGATGACGGGGCCGCCTCTGTAGACCATCCGACCCAGGGGCCGGGCCCAGCGGACTCCCTCATCCCCGGCGATATGGAGGGGCACCTCTGCTGACCAGGATCCAGCGGTGCACTGCAAGGGGCCAAGGCCTGAGATCTCCTGAGAACCCTCCCACGCGTAGATTCCACGCCGTGTCAGCGTCCACTCCTGTTTTCCCGCTGAACAACGCATCTCCTTATCGATCCGTTTCGCTGTGACCACCTGCACCAAGAGTTGGTCCTCGAAGCCCCAGGCGACTGCGGATTCCCGCGGCGCGTTGGGCACCAAGCGGCTCGTTACCCCGGCTCCGTCCAACTCCACCACCCGGGCTACGGGCGGCGAGAAGTCCCAGCCTCCGATGGTGGCGGCCGCGGTGTTGAAGCTGTACACATCCCTGCTACGTTCTGCCTGGTTGCCGTGCCAGTGGCCCGAAAAGACAGCGTACAGGGAGGTGCTTCGCATCGCGTCAAGCCATTTTGACCGCGGGTAGTAATGGACAAAGAGGAGGGCCGGCCGTTTGGCCCGGCGGAGGGTCTTTTTCAGCCAGGTTCCGTCCTCACCCTCGTCTGTGAGCTTTGGCGCTACGATGATCCGGTGACCGCGTAGGCTGAACGCTCGGGTGGGATCGCCGAGGTACTGCTCGAAGACCTTTCCTTTTACATCGGGTTTTCCCTCGTCGTGGTTGCCCTTCACCAGGACGACCTTTGAGTGCTTGGGCAGGACGTCCAGCGCGTCGCTGAAGGCTTCGAACTGCGCTGGGAGGCCCTTGTGGGTCAGGTCCCCGGTGAAGGCCCAGAGGTCCACAGGGGATTCCTGGGCCAGGAGTTGAGCCAGAAAGGCCCGGACCCGGGCAGCGTCCTTAGCGGGCGCGTGTCGGCCGATGTGTGTGTCTGTAACCTGGACGATCTTGAAGGGTCGGTCCGGTTCAGCGGTGCGGGTCGGTGCTGCTTGAAGGAGCAGCAGGAGGATAGCGAGTAGGGTGCTGCAGCGCGGCAAAGTCAAGTTTACAGCGACGCGGAGGGCGCGTCGATTTCACCGACGAGGTAGGAAAGATTCGGGTCTGTCTTGGCCTGGAGCATCAACTCGTCTGCACGCTGTAGGAGGACCTCCCCAAGGCATCCCCCGTCGGACGGGTAGCGGGCCACCACCATACCCACCGTGGCCAGGATGGGGACGATCTTGTCTCCGACCATCAGTGGATTGCTTCGCATGGCCTTGAGGAGGCGGTGCAGGAGTGTCAGCCCACCGTCGTGGGTGGTGCAGAGGCCGACGACGACGAATTCGTCCCCTCCCCAACGGCAGACCGTGTCGATCTTCCGAATGCTGTCGCTCACGACAGCGGAGAAGTGGCGGATCGCCTTGTCACCTACGGGATGGCCGTAGGTGTCGTTGATCGATTTGAAGTCGTCGAGGTCCAGGAACATCAAGAAGAGGAGCTTGCTGAAGCGCCGGGCGCGCTCCTCCTCAAAGGCCAGGGTGCTATGCAGTAAGCGCCGGTTGGGGATCCCGGTCAACTCGTCGGTCATGGAGAGGGTCCGTAGTTGCTTCTGTAAGCGCCGCTCCTCGCTGATATCCCGGAGGGACAGGATAACCCGGGTATCGCCGGATTGGCTCAGCAGGGTCGATGCGCGGACTGAGAGGGTGAGTTGCAGCGCGGGGTCTGGCGGCTCAATGGGGTACGGGAAGGCCGTGTCCAACTCGCCCGCTTCGGCCATGATCCGGAGGCCCTCCGGCCCCCACTCCTCGATCTCCGGGATGAGCTGTGACGCGTGCTCCATGAGGGGGCCGACCGCACCGATGAGGGCCTTTGCCCGAGAGTTGGCCATGCGCACCGCGCCGCAGCCGTTGCAGAGGAGGAGCGCGTCGGGGAACGCGGCGAGGGTACGCTCGATGATCTCGTCAGAGAACGAAACGCTCGCTTTATCCACGGTTCCTCCTCTCTTTTTCCCCAAGTTTTATTTACGTGATCTTCTGGTGAATTGCAATCATCTCGGATGGGATGTTACGTTGTTCCTGAGCGATTTCCCAGGTTGCGAGGAGGCGGACCCGATGCGCGCAGAAGCCCTCACCCTTATATCCGTGTTGTTCCTCTTGGCTGCCTGTGGCGGCGGGACCGGGGGGAACGATACCCCCGCGGTTGACGTGGTAGCGGCCGACACACTGGCGGACACAGCGCAGTCGATCGATACGCAAACGGGCGACGTGCAAACGGGCGATCAAGCTGAGGATGTCCCAGCGGACGAGTGGCTGGAGCCCCCGGATACCATCGAGGTCGCTGGGGAGGGCGGCGCTACTCTGACCATCCATACAGCCCCCCTGGGTCTTGTCCTCGTTGCCGATGGCGGGGAGACCCTGTGGGACGGTGCGGACAGCCCCCTGCTCATGGGCTTCGTTGACGAGAAGAACGAGGCCATGCGCTACGACTGTTCCGTCGTCCCAGCGGGCGTGGAGTGGCTGGAGCCGGGGCCTGCTGTGGGATATCAAGATCTTAGCGGCGAGGGCGTCGCACTGCGCCTGCCGCTGGGTGAAGGCGACCAAGCCACCCACGTAATCCTCACGGTGACGCCCGGAGGCGAGGGAATTATCACCCTCGATGTGGTCCCCGAGGACCCCTCCCATGTTGTCCTGATCCGCCTGCAGTACAGGCCCCTGGACGAGTCGGAGAATTTCTACGGCCTCGGCGAGAGCTACGACCACCCCGCACGCCGCGGGACCATGAGGGAGATGCACTTCACGCCGCTCATACCCTCCGAGGGTGGCTACAACGAGGCACACGTGCCGATCCCGCTGCTGATCTCCACAGCGGGCTCAGGCCTCTTCGTCGAGGACCGGCACCCCGGCACCTGGGACGTGGCCAAGGACGCCCCGGATCGGATTACCTCTACCTGGATCCAGACGCGGCTCCGCTTCCACCTGCTCTGGGCCAAGCACCCCATGGACGTCCTGCCCCGGTACTTTGACTTGACCGGTTATCCGGCCCTGCCGCCCGTCTGGGCCTTTGGGATCCTTCAGTGGCAGGACGAGGTGGCAGGCCAGGCCGAGGTCATGGACGACGCGCTCTCCATGCGGGACCTGGACCTACCGTGCAGCGCCATTTGGGTAGATCGTCCCTACGCTGTACCGCACACTTACTTCGAGTTCAACGAGGACTGGTACCCCGACGCGGCCCAGATGGTGCAGGACCTCAACGATCTGGGCTACCGGGTAGCGATCTGGAGCGCACCCTACCTGAGCGAGGAGCTGGAGACAGAGTTCGCTTTCGCAAAGGAGAACGGCTTCTTCGTGGAGGGGGACATCCAGTTCGACAAGTTCGGGCGGCTCATGGACTTCACCGACCCCGACGCGGTAGCGTTCTGGCAGGACCTCGTACATCTGGCGACCGACATCGGCATCGAGGGCTTCAAGCTCGACTATGGTGAGGACGTCCAGGCCGGATTTGGCCCCGTCAAGATCAACATGGACTTCCACAGCGGCGAGACCGCACAGACCATGCACAAGAAGTATGCGCTCTACTACCACCAGGCCTACGAGGACACGGTCCCGGGCGGCTCATTCCAGCTCAACCGGGCGGGAACTTATGGGGATCAGACCGTGACCGACGTCATCTGGCCCGGCGACCTCGACGCGGACTTCCGGTTCCACATGGAGGAGGACTACTACGTGGGAGGCCTCCCCGCCGCGATCGTCGCGGGGCTCTCCCTCTCCACCAGCGGCTACCCCTTCTACGGTTCAGATACCGGCGGCTACCGTAACAACCGCCCTACCAAGGAGGTCCTGCTCCGCTGGGTGGCGCAGACGGCGAACTCGACGACCCTCCAGTTCGGCGGCGCGGGAGCGAACTGCAACCCATGGGATCTCAACGAGTATTCGTCCAACGTCGACTGGCAGGACGACCCAGTGGTCTCGCAGTTCGACGAGGAGACCATCGTGCTCTGGCGGCGCTTTGCGAAGCTGCATATTCGGCTCTTCCCCTACACATACACCCAGGCCGTGGCCGCGGTCTCCGGCGGACGTCCTGTGCTGCGCCCCTATGGCTTTGCATATCCCGAGTCTGGCGAGCATCCCGATTTCATCTACTTCCACGGCGAGCATCTCCTCGTGGCCCCGGTGTACCGGGAGGAGATGGAGCCCGAGGTCCCGCTACCGCCCGGAGACCGCTGGGTGGACTGGTGGACCGGCGAGGCCTTTGACGGGGGCCAGACCGTGGTCTTCCCCCAGCCGCCCCTCAGCCGCTCGGTTCTCCTGGTGAGGGAGGGCGCGGTGATCCCGATGCTGCGGCCATCGGTGGACACCCTGGCCACTGCTTTAGATCCCGAGGTGGACTCCTACGCGAACGATCCGGGGCGGCTCTGGCTGGTCACATACCCGGCTGCTGAAGATGGTCCGGTGACCACGGTCTTCGACGGCTCCGAGGCCGCGGTGAAGCAGGAGGGCGCGCATTGGTCCCTCGAACTCACCCAGGGGGACGTTTTCCTGGGCTGGGTCGCTGAGGTGCGCCTCCACGCAGCGGGGGGCGCGGCCGCGGTGGATCTGGTTGTAGACGGTGAGGGTGCGGGCCTCAAGCCGGCGGCCACCGCGGGCGAGGTCGCCACCTGCGACGGCTGCTGGTTCATGGACTCAGACGCATCCACCCTCTGGATCGGTCTCGGTCCCGGGGATCAGACCGTGTCCTTCGGGCCTGCGCTCTACTGATTATGGTCCACCCCGGACTTATCGTCGCACAGGAAGCGAGCTGGCCCGGCCTTCGGGGCCGGCGGCTCGGGATCCTGGCGAATCACACCGCAGTCGATTTGAACGGGACTCCCCTCTGGGACGTGGCCCGCACCGCGGGGCTGGACGTACAGGTCGTTCTTGGGCCGGAGCACGGCCTCTGGGGTATCGAACAGGACATGGTACCCGTGCGCGGTGGCCGGGATCCCTTGACCGGGCTCCCTGTGGTCAGCCTATACGGCGAGGACGCGGGCAGCCTGGCGCCTGACCCCGGGGTCCTGGCTGGTCTGGACGCGGTGGTCTTCGACATCCAGGACGTGGGCAGCCGCTACTACACCTACGCCGCGACCCTGCACCGGCTGCTACGAGCCGTGTCCGGTCGAGGCCCTGCGGTGGTGGTGCTGGATCGACCCAACCCCATCGGTGGTCGCCTGGTGGAGGGCGCGCTCCTGGAACACGGCTTCGAGTCCTTTGTCGGGCAGGCGCGCATGGTCAATCGTCACGGGCTGACCGTGGGGGAGCTGGCGCGCTGGTTAGTCGCTATCGAGGGGCTCGACGTGGACCTCGAGATCGTGCCCTGCCGCGGCTGGACCCGTGGTGCCATCGCCGAGGAGCCCTGGTCAACGCCCTGGATTCCACCGTCGCCGAACATGCCGACCCCGCAGACCGCGTTGACCTATCCGGGCGCCTGCTTCCTGGAGGGCACCGGCCTCTCCGAGGGGAGGGGAACTACGACCCCCTTTGAAATGCTCGGCGCGCCCTGGCTCGACGATCCCGTGCCGATCTGCGACGCTTTGAACAAGACCTGGGAGGGCCTGCGTTGTCGTCCAGCCTGGTTCCGCCCCGGTTTTCAGAAGCACGATGGAGCGATCTGCGGCGGTGTTTTTGTCCACGTGACCGCGCCCGAGCGTTTCCGCCCCGTGCGCGCGTACCTTGATCTTATCCGACGTATTCGCCATCGCTGGCCCCGAGACTTCACCTGGCGCGCAGAGGCCTACGAGTTTGTGCACGATATCCCGGCGTTTGACCTCCTGGCTGGCGGAACCTGGGCTCGCGACTGGATCGAGGCCGACGGCACGCCGGAAGAGTTGGGCGCGCTGCTCGCTCCGCAGGAAGAGGAGTGGCTGGAGACGCGGCGACCTTACCTGCTATACTCGAATCCATGACACGACTCGGAATCTTTGGCGGCAGCTTCAACCCCCCGCATCACGCGCACGTGATGGCTGTGGGCGTGGCCTTGTCCAGCGGTGATGTGGATCGAGTCCTGGTGATTCCCACAGCGGAGCATCCCTTTGGCAAGCCCCTGGCGCGATTCGACGATCGCGTGGAGATGTGTCGCCGGGCCTTCGAGATCTTTGGGGAACGCGTGGAGGTGACTGACCTTGAATCGCGGCTCTC
>CAYOTU010000135.1:0-9169 GCA_964406905.1 uncultured Myxococcales bacterium
AGGAGGCAGCTCGAAGCCGCGGTCGAGGATCTCGGCGAGCCGGCGGGTCTCGTCATCGCTGAGCTCGATACGGGGCAGCGACGCGGACGCTTGCTCGTTTCGTTGCCGGATCCGCTCGATGACAGGATGTTCCAGTTCGCGTACGTCATCCTCGCCCCGAGCGACGACAACGCGTCCCTCGGTCGCCTGGTGGATTACCCAGGCAGCCAAGCCTGTCATTTCTCGGAGGAGATCAGCCTTCTGGTTGGTACGGAGGCCGAGTTGACGTTGGAGATCCTCCAACTCCGCATCAAGAACAGCGTTCGTATTCGCCTGAAATCGGGACATCTCGGGGTCTCCTTTGTGAGCAATATGTTACTCACATCTCCAGTCTAGGGTCTGGCAGTTCTCGCGTCAAGCGAGAAATACCCAGGGTATAGATGCAAACCCGTTGGTGCCAACGACGCAAGGAACCCTGAGGTCCAGGCCCCTACTGCTTCTGGAGCTTTACTGCGCAGGTCATACGGGCAGCGCCGACGCTGGAGCCGGGTGCGGACCTTCCGAACAGGCGCGCCAACGCGGGGCTGTGGGGTAGGAGGGCTGCCAGGAGCGCTCCCTGCGGAGGGCGATCGCTCAGGATCACAGCGGCCTCCGTCGCGAGGCCGATGCGTGAGAGGATCCGCACCTTGTTGCCGTCCTGAAGCCCGAGCTTGGCTGCGTCCTCGGGATTGATCTCTACCTGTGGTCCCTTGGAGCTTCCGGAGACTGCGCTGTGATGGGTGGGACGTCTGACGCCATCTGTCAGGGTCAGGACGTACGAATAGTCGGGTGACTGCGGGAGGGGCGGGCGTGGCGGTGCCAGCGCGGTGAGCCCCTCAGCCCCCGTTTCTGTGGCGGGGAAGGTCCACTGGATCCCACCGACCTCATCGAGACGGGCGTGGCTCATCTCAGCGTATGTCGGCGTGGCGGCTGCCAGGCTGTCGAAGACCTCGGACGCTGTGCCATACCCGAAGTTCGCTTCCGCGCTGGCTGCGAGTGCGGAGAACATGGACCACGATGACCGCGCGTCGCCGGGGCCTTCCAGTGCCTTGCGGACACGCTGCACGCGGCGCTCGGTGTTGGTGAAGGTCCCTTCTGTTTCCAGGAAGGAGAGCGCAGGGAGCACGACGTCTGCCTTGCGGGAGGTCTCGCCGGGGAAGATGTCGTGGACCACGAGGAGGTCGAGCTTGTCCAGGACTCCGCCGGTAGCGAGGCCGGGGACGGTGACCGCTGGATCCTCGCCGCAGACCAGGAGAGCCTTCACCTGGCCATCGACGATGGCCTTGGCCAACCCGTCCGCGTGGACGCCATCCGGGCCGGGAGTGCAGCCCAGATCCATGACGCCTTGCGTGTTGCATTGCTCGCGCAGGGGCAGGAGGCCGCCACCGCAGAGAATGGCGAGGTCAGCGAGGGCCTTGACGAGTTCGGGCGCTGTGGCGGAGCGGTTTACGCCCGCACCGAAGACAGTGGCTGCATCGGACGCGGCAGCATAGGCACGGGCGACGTCGACCAACTGGTCAGCGGGGACGCCTGAAATTTCTTGGACATGGGACGGTGTCCATGACTGGACCGACGTCACGAGGGCCGGGAGGTCTCCGAGCGTCACCTTTTTGTCATAGAGCTTCTCGTCGAGGATGACTTTCAGGAGCCCGCCCAGTACTGCCAACTCCGTCCCGGCCTTAGGGCGAAGGTGGTGCCTGGCGTGGCGCGTGATGTCCGGTTCACCGGGATCGATTACGATCAGGGCGGCGCCCTCGCGGCGTGCGGCGCGCTTCACCGCGGAACCGATCACCGGATGAGAGATAGTGGCGTCTGCTCCGACCAGGAAGACGAGGTCCGCAGTGTTCAGGTCTGAGAGGGATCCCGTGGCCGCGGCCGCGCCGAGCATAGGCCGGAGGGCCTCCAGCGCGTCCGCGTCGGTCAGGCGGGCCGAGTTGTCGAGATTCGGGGAGCCTAGCACCTCGGTGAAGTAACGGCGCATGGCGAACGCGTCTTCGTTTGTCGCGTTTGCGCTGAGGATCCCGGCGATGCTGCCGGGGCCGTGAGCTTTCTTGACCTCTGCCAGGGACAGGGCGACCTGGTCCAGAGCAGCGTCCCAGGTCGTCTCTACCAGCGTGTTGTCCTTGCGGACGAGGGGCTGGGTAAGACGGTCAGCGTGGCTGATGAAGTCGTTCCCGTATCGACCTCGATTGCAGAGGCTGCCGTGGTTTGCGGGGCCTGCATTATTCCCCGATGTCCGGACGAGGACACCATCCCGGGTGAAGAGATCCACGGAACAGCCGGTTCCGCAGTGGCCGCAGGTGCTTTTTGTCCGCTCCAGATCCCAGATGCGTGTGGAGTAGCGGTTGTTTTTTTCAACGAGCGCGCCCACCGGACAGCGCTGGATACACTCGCCGCAGAAAACGCAGTCGGACTCTGCCAGGGAGACGTCGCCGCGGGTGACGATCTTCGCCTCCACGCCGCGGTAGCCGAAGGAGATGGCGTTGTTGACCTGAATTTCATTGCAGGCCTTGACGCATCGGCCGCAGAGGATGCAGCGAGAGAAGTCCCTCAGGATGAAGTCGTTGGCGTCTTCAAATGGGTACTTCTGCTCAAGGTTGTGGAGGCGCATTTCATCTATGAGTTCGTGGACCTGGTAGCGGTATGCGAGGGCCTGGAGTTCACAGGCTCCGTACGCGTCGCATAGCTCGGTGCTGTGATCATACTCACGCGTGTCGAGTTGGAAGTCGGTCCAGTCACTGGCGCCATCGCCCCGCGCTGCGCAGTTGTGGTTACCGGAGATCATCAGGAGCGCGATGACGAAGCGCCGCTCCTCGGTGACCTTGGGGGTGTCCGTACGTACCTCCATGTCCTTGCCAGCGGGCATGGCGCAGGAAGCGACGAGGCCTCGCGCCCCCTTTACCTCCACCAGGCAGACCCGACAGGCTCCGGTGTTCTTTGTCCCTTCCAGATGGCAGAGCGTCGGGATGTAGATCCCGTTGCGGCGAGCCACTTCGAGGATGGTCTCGCCAGCCTCGAAGGGATAGATGCTGCCATTGATGAGCAAGGTGTTCTGGGAATCCATGGTCCACCCTTCCGTAGCGTCGTTTAGTCGATCCGGATCGCGTCGAACCTGCAGTTGTCGAAGCATAATCCGCACTTGATGCACTGGCTCTGATCGATTACATGAGGTTGTTTCTTCTCTCCCGAGATACAACTCTGCGGACACTTCCTGGCGCAGAGGGTGCAGCCGGTGCATTTCTCGGGATCGATTACATAGGTGATCAGGGCCTTGCACACACCCGCAGGGCATTTCTTGTCCCGGATGTGGGCCTCGTACTCCTCGCGGAAGTACTTGATCGTCGTCAGGACCGGATTTGGAGCGGTCTGTCCGAGGCCACAGAGGGAGGAGGCGATGATCTTTCTGGCCATATCCTCGAGGATCTCAATGTCTCCTTCCTGGCCGCGGCCCTCGGTGATGTCGGTGAGTTTCTCCAAGAGGACCTTGGTGCCCACCCGGCAGGGGGTGCACTTGCCGCAGGACTCCTCAGCGGTGAACTGCAGGAAGAACTTGGCAAAGTCCACCATGCAGGTTCGCTCGTCCACGACGACCATGCCGCCGGAGCCGACGATGGCCCCGGTCTGGACGATGGACTCGTAGTCCACCGGGGTGTCGATGAGGCTTGCTGGGATGCAGCCTCCAGACGGGCCGCCCATTTGCACGGCCTTGAATTTATGGTCCCCCTGGATTCCGCCACCGATGTCGTAGATTATGGTTCTCAGCGGGGTCCCCATGGGGACCTCGATGAGGCCGATGTTGTTGACGCAGCCTGTCAGTGCGAAGACCTTTGTCCCCTTGCTCTTCTCCGAGCCGATGGACGCGAACCAGTCGGCCCCCTTCTCGATAATTTGCGGGATGCACGCGAAGGTCTCGACGTTGTTCAGCACCGTGGGCTTGTCCCATAGGCCCTTATGCGCGGGGAAGGGGGGGCGGGGGCGCGGCATGCCGCGTTTTCCCTCGATGGACTGCATCAGCGCGGTCTCCTCGCCGCAGACAAAGGCCCCCGCTCCGAAGTAGAGGTCGATGTCGAAGTCGAAGCCCGATCCCAAGATGTCCTTCCCAAGTAGTCCGTAGTCTCGGGCCTGGTTGATCGCTGTGGTAAGCCGCTGGATGGCGAGGGGATACTCCGCGCGGACGTAGATGTAGCCCTGGTGCGCGCCGATGGCCTTGCCGCCGATTACCATCCCCTCAAGGACAGCGTGGGGGTCGCTTTCCAGGATGGAGCGGTCCATGAACGCGCCCGGGTCGCCCTCGTCCGCGTTGCAGAGGATGTACTTCAAGTCCCCCTTGGCCTGCATGCAGAATTTCCACTTCAGGCCCGTGGGAAAGCCGCCGCCGCCTCGTCCACGGATCCCGGACCGGAACACGTTGTCGACGATCTCCTCGGATGACATCTCCTGGAGGGCCTTGGCCATCCCAAGGTATCCGTCACGGCCGATGTATTCGTCGATTACCTCGGGATCCAGGAGTCCCCGGTTCCGCAGCGCGATGAGGACCTGGTTCTTGAAGAACCCTATGTCGTTCATTATCGGGATCGGGCTTTCGTGGCCCTTCTCCTCGAAGAGGTGCTTCTTGACGGGGCGACCCTTCAGGAGGTGCTCCTCCACGAAGAAGGGCACATCCTCCACGTTGAGGCGTTTGTAGAAGATGCCTTCGGGGTGGATGATCATGATCGGGCCGAGCGCACAAAACCCGTTGCAACCAGTGGTCGCCACATGGATTTCATCATCGAGTCCACGGCGCCTAATCTCTTCGACGATAGCGTCTCGCACCTTGAGCGAGCCGGCAGACACGCAACTTGTCCCGGCACAGATCAGGAGGTGGATTCGGTAGACTTTCTGTTGTTCCATCAGCGAAACCTTCTTTCAGAAACAGGTAGTGGGTTTAGTAAGCCGTCTCGCTTCCCCGGGCCAGGGCAAATTCGGTAACCGGCGTTCCGCCGATCACGTGCTCCTCAAAGATCCTGGCCACCTTCTTGTCGTCTAGCAGGATGTACTTGACCGGGGCCTCGCCACGCAGCTCGATGGTGGCCATGGGCTCCTTGTTGCAGAGCCCGGCGCATCCGGAAGACGTAAGGATGATGTCCGTGAGCCCTCGGCTCTCGATTTCCTTTATCAGGACGCTCATGATCCCGCGGGCGCCCGCGGCGATCCCGCAGGTGCCCATGTGGACCGTGATTTTCACCCGGTGGGTTCCCCCTCGGAGGGTAGTAGTCCCCGCAATCCTGGATTTGATCTTCTTGAGATCCTCAATGGTAAGCTTGGGCATCTTCGTTCACCTCTCGGTCGTGGCCTGTTCAGGCTTCGGATTCATGTAGGGTTTGAGAACGGCCATGCTCTTTCGGGGATCGATCTGTCCGTGGGCTTCTTCGTCCACGAGGACCACGGGTGCGAGGCCGCAAGCACCAACGCAGCGCACGGCCTCGAGGGTGAACTGTCGGTCCGCGGTCGTCTCGCCGGGCTTCACGTTCAGGCCGGCCTCCAGTGCCTCCATGATCTTGGCGCTGTTCTTGACGTAGCAGGCCGTGCCCATGCAGACACGGATCACATGTTTGCCCCGCGGCGTCATACTGAAGAAGGAGTAAAACGAGACCACGCCGTATACGTCGCTCGGCGCGAGGTTGAGGCCCAGGGCTACGTAGTCCTGCACCACGGGGGGCAGGTAGCCGAGGTCCTTCTGGACGGCCTGGAGGACCGGAACGAGAGAGCCCGGGATGTGCCGATTCGTGGCCAAGCACGTATCGATCCCGCCCTTCTTCGCTGTCATCCCTTCATCCTCAAGGAACCGCTCTAACCGCCGGACTACTTCGAATCGGCTTGCGCTTGCCATCAGTCACTCTCCCCGTGCTGGTAGCAGATCAACCCGCACTCAAGGCAGCGGGCCGCCTCCTGTCGGGCCATGTCCTCGCTGAAGACGGCCTCGATCTCTGTAGCGTCGAAGAGGACCTCCGGCGCGCAGAAGTGGACGAGCTTGCCGGTCCCCGGCGACCTGGTTCGAACGTTCGGGTCGACGTTTTCCAGCTCCTGGACGTCCTGGACCGCGGCACCTCGCAGCAGGATATCAGGCTGCTGCTCGATGTCCTTGCCTGTGAGGACTTGGTGCATCGCTCGCGCTACCCGCCGACCGCGGCCGATGGATCGGACCACTGCCATGTTGTCGTTGAGGACACCCTCAGCGAGGGTGCCGAAGAGATCTTCGCTCGGCTCACCAGGCTGGGTGCGGAAGGCTGGGACGGTCTCCCAGGCCACGGCTTTGCTGTCCTCTTCCGAGGGAGGAATTGCCCGGAAGACGAGGTCTGAGAGGCGCCCCGTAGCGACCACGACAGCGTTAGCGTTCGTATCCTCTCGGGTTCCGTCCATGGTAGTGAGCGTGAGGCCTGTCAGGGCCTCTCCTGCGCCGCGGAGCGCGTTCACCACGGTCTCAAATTTAAAGGTCACGCCCCTGGCCTCTGCTGTAGCGAAGTCGATCCCTCGGGCTATCAGGTCTGCCCGGGAGTAGGGATAGACGACGGTGACGGAGCTGACGCGGCTGTCGATGCACGCGTCCGCTGCTGCCAGGGTGGAGCGACCTGCGCCTATGATGCAGACCGAGTCCCCGAGCTGCGGGAGCGTGCCCTTGCCAGCCGCATGGAGGAAATCCACCAGCATGAAGACACCCGGGATGGCCTGTTCTGTAGCGTCAGGTCGTACGATGCTACGGCTGTCAATACCGCCGGTGGCCAGGGCCACGAGATCATATCCCTCCGCTATCAGGCCAGGCACCGTGATGTCTATCCCGAGAACCGTGCCGGTCTGAGCGTGTACCCCCGCGCTGAGGATTCCCTCGATCTCCCAGTCGAACTCAGCGTCTGAGAGACGGGACTGCGGGATCACTTTGCGCAGGATGCCGCCGAGCTTGGGCGCTGCTTCGTAGATCATGGGTTCATGTCCCATGCACGCCATGTAGAACGCGGTGCTGAGCCCCTGGGCCCCTCCGCCGATGATCGCCACCTTCTTGCCGGTGTCCGGATTCTTGAAGGGGAGGACGTGTTCACTGCGGGTCCGCTCATGCTCTGAGACGAAACGCTTCAGTGGGTTGATGGCCACCGCTTCGTCGACAAGGTTTCGCCGACAGTTCAACTCGCAGGGCGCAGGGCAGATCCGTCCGCAGACCATGGGGAGGGGGTTGCGCTCCTTGATCACCCGGATCGCCTCCCGGAAGTCTCCCTCGGAGATTTTCTTGATGTAGCGAGGAATGTCGATGCCCGTCGGGCACTCACGCTGGCAGGGGGTTGTGCATTGATCGGTGCGGTAGTCGCCCAGCATCCGGTCGGACGTGGAGGTTAACTCCATGATGTTCTTTGGGCAGATCTCCACGCAGATGCCACAGGCACGGCATCGTTTTTTGTCTACAACCGGCAGTCCCTCGGGGCCCATGGAGAGCGCGCCGAAGGGACAGGCTCGGACGCAGGTGCCCAGGCCCATGCATCCCACGGTGCAGACCTTGGGGCCGTTGCCGTAGAGGATCGCCGCAGCGCAGTCGTTGATGCCGATGTAGGTGAAACGGGTCGCAGCCCGGTCGGTGCCGTAGGTGCAGGTTGTGCAGGCTATCTGGGGCTCCCTGATCTGGATCTCGAGGCCCATGACCTCGGCCACCTTGACCGCAATTGACGCGCCGCCCGCGACGCAGATGTTCGCACCTTCTTTTCCCGCCAACACGGCCTCGGCGGCAGAAGAGCAGCCCGGGTAGCCGCATGCACCGCAGTTTGCACCGAGGAGTGCGTCCTCGATCTCGATAAGCTTGGGATCCTCGTAAACGTAGAAGACCTTCGACGCAATGGCGAGGAGCACCGCAGCGCCCAACCCGAGGCCCAGGAGGAACAATGTCGCAAGAAGCATAGTCAGAACCTCCTTACAGGCTCTTCAGCGCCGAATCCACGCCCACGAATCCGAAGAACGCCAATGCGAGCAGCCCCGCAGTGATCAGGCTGATGGCGGTCCCCCGCAGGGGCTTCGGGATTCTGGAAATCTCGAATCTTTCCTTGATCCCGGTGAACAGGACCAGGGCGAGCAAGAACCCGACCGAGGACGTAAACGAGAAGAACAAGGTCGTCATCAGATCGTGCTCGCGCTTGATGTTCATAATGGCAACGCCAAGCACAGCGCAGTTCGTAGTGATCAGGGGCAGAAAGATGCCTAACGACCGGTACAACGGCGGGACGACTTTCTTCAGGAACATCTCCACCAGTTGGACCAGCGCGGCGATTACCAGGATGAACACGATGGTCTGAAGGTATTCCAGGCCCAGGGGAGCCATAATGTATGTCTGCACCGCCCAGGTGACCATACCGGCCAGGGTCATCACGAAGACCACGGCCATGCCCATGCCCACCGCGGTGTCCATCTTTTTCGAGACGCCCATGAAGGGGCAGTTGCCCAGGTACTCCGCCAGGAGGATGTTTTTGACCAGGATGGCGCTCACCGCCATGACGACGTATTCCATAATCAGTCCCCCACCAGGTTCATGAGGCCGAGCAACAGGCCAAGGCAGATGAAGGCCCCGGGTGCCTGAATCATAAAAGCGAAGGGCTCGAAGGAATCCCCGAATACGCTCATGCCGAAGAAGGTCCCTGCACCCATGACCTCCCGGATCATCCCGAGAACGGTCAGGGAGAGTGTAAAGCCCAGGCCCATGCCCAGCCCGTCAGCCGCTGAGTGGAGGACCGGGTTCTTCGAGGCGAAAGCCTCGGCTCGGCCCAGGATGATGCAGTTGACCACGATCAGCGGGATGAAGATCCCCAGCCTTTCATATAGGGGATACATATACGCCTGCATGAACTGCTCGACGATCACCACGAAGGTGGCGATGATCACGATGTAGCTTGCAATCCGTACCTTCCTCGGAATGATGTTTCGCAGGGAGGAGATCATGACATTGGAGCTGAGCAACACAAAGGTCGCTGCCAGCCCCATGCCGAGGCCGTTCTCTGCTGATTTTGTCACTGCAAGGGTTGGGCAGAGGCCCAGGACGAGCCTGAAGGGAGGTATTTCCTTCCAAAGGCCCTTGGTGAATTCACTTGCCACCGACATGGATTACTCCCTCTCTAGCGCTACTTCGTAACGTCTATCTTGA